>NZ_KB898095.1:0-246969 GCF_000377425.1 Thioalkalivibrio sp. ALE28
CCTTCCTGGGGCTGGATGTCCGCATCCGCGACTCCGGCACAAAACGGGGGCAGCGCAAACTCACCAAACAGGGCGATCCAGAGTTGCGACGGCTGCTCTACCTGGCCGCGATGCAGGCCAAGTCCACACCCGCCTGGAGCGACTACTACCAGCGCTGCCTGGACCGTGGCCTGGCGACGACCCAGGCGCTGAATGCCTTGGCTCGCAAGCTGGCCCGCGTCGCCTTCGCCCTGATGAACAATCAGACCGATTACCAACCTAAGACCCCTTGTGGAGAGACATAGAATCTCCTACCCGGCAGGGGAAGCCCCCCGTAGGAGCCTGCTCGCAGGCGAACAATCCTCATTGAACACCCCACACCCTCTGCCCCCCTGCAGACCATGAAGAGTAGATGAATGTTTCAAAACCCCGCACAAGCGGTTGATTGAGGCCCGTCATCCGTTAGAATAAGCAGCATCTTCACACGCGGGAACACGCCTTGAAACGTCGATCACGAAGTCGATCTATCCGCGCCTAGCGGCAAGCGCCCGTTCCCCGACCGGTCGCTTCCGTCAGGCCTCTTTGATCAAAGAGCCGGGAGCGGCCGGGCCCAGCCCGACCCGAACCTGGACCATCCACCGCATCCGTGCGGCGCCTCGCCGGTCTGTGCCCGAGCACAGTCCACTCCGAGCGCCCCGATGCCGCCGGGAGAAGGGCATGGAGCTTCACCTCGAACAGTCCATCATCGAGCTGAAGGAGTTGTTGCGTCTGGACGACCGCGACGGGCTCCACGAGTTGCTCGACTACATGCGCGTGCAGGATATCGCCCACGCGCTGATGGAGCTGGGCGACGATGACCTCTGCGCCGTGTTCAACCTGCTGCCGCCCGGGCGCAAGGCGGACGTGTTCGCCTACCTCGACACGGCACATCAGATCCGCCTGCTGGAGGCCTCCCCGCGCGAGGATGCCCGCTTCATCCTCTCCGAGATGGAGGCAGACGACCTCACCGCCCTGCTCCAGACCCTGGACCCGGACACCCTGCGCGGCTACCTGCGCCTGCTGCCGTTCCGGGCGATCCGCCGGGCGCTCAAGCAGCTCAACTACCCGGAAGACTCGGTCGGCCGCGTGATGTCGCCGGACGTGGTCGCGGTGGACCCCGACTGGACCCTCAAGCGCGCCCTGGCCTTCATCCGCCGCAACGCCGACGAGCACTCCAACAACGTGATCTTCGTGGTCGACCAGGACCGCGTCCTCCTGGCCGCCGTGCCCATCCGCCACTTCCTCCGTGCCAGTGCCGACAGCCCGGTGCGCGACCTGCTGGGCGAGGGCGAGCCGATCACCATCGCCGTGTCCGAGGACGCGGTGGAGGCCGCCCGCCGCATCCAGCACTACGACCTGGAGACCCTTCCCGTCGTCGGCGAGACCGGCGAGCTGCTGGGCGTGGTCACGGTGGACGACGTAATGGACCTGATCGAGGCCGAATCCACCGAGGACTTCCACAAGCTGGGCTCGGTGGGCACCCTGCCCCTGTCGCCGCAGGAGGCGAGCCCGTTCCTGCTCTATCGCAAGCGCATCGGCTGGCTGCTGGGCCTGGTGGCCTTCAATACCATCGGCGCCATGATGATCTCGCAGTACGAAGAGATCATCGAAGCGGTGGTGGTGCTGGTGTTCTTCCTCCCGCTGCTGATCGCCTCCGGTGGTAACGCCGGCGCGCAAAGCTCCACGCTGATGGTGCGTGCCATGGCCACCGGCGAGGTCACCGCCCGCGACTGGCTCAAGCTGTGGGCCAAGGAGATGGGCGTCTCCGTGACCCTGGGCGTCAGCATGGGCGTGGCGGTCTCGCTGGTCGGCCTGTGGCGCGGCGGCCCGGAGATCGCCTTGTTGGTCGCCCTGGCCATGACCGTCATCGTCACCGTGGCCAGCATCCTCGGCATGCTCCTGCCGGTGGTCCTGAACAAGCTCCGCCTCGATCCGGCCACGGCCAGCGTCCCGCTGGTCACCTCGCTCGCCGACATCGGCGGTATCCTGATCTACTTCTCGCTGGCCGTAGCCCTGCTCGGCCTGGCGACTCCGTAAGAGACCTCGCGCATGAGCGCCACCGAACCCGATCTCGAGACCCTGCCGCAGGTGATCGCCGACGCCCTGGACGAACCGGAGGCGGACGTCCTGCAGGCGATCTGCGGCTCCTACGCCGCGCCGGACCTCTCCGACGCGCTGGAGGCCCTGCCGGCCGAGCAGATGGAGACCTTCTTCCAGCGCCTCGACATCGAGTGCACGGCGGATATCTACGCCCACCTGGAACCGGACCACCAGTCCCGGGTGTTCCAGGCACTGGACGACGAGCACGCCAGCCGCCTGGTCGCCGCGCTGTCCTACGACGACGCGGTCTCCGTCATCGACGGCCTGGAGGACGACCAGGCCGAATCCCTCCTGGAGACCCTGCCAGACGACGACCAGGAGGCCCTGGAGACCCTGCTCGGCTACCCGGAGGAGAGCGCCGGGCGTCTGATGACGCCCGAATTCGCCACCGTCCAGCCGGACTGGTCCGTGGCCGAGGCCATGGATCACCTGCGGGAACACAGCGATCTGGCCGAGACCGTCAACACCATCTTCGTGATCACACCCAACGGCGAACTGCTCGGCTGGGTGCGCCTGAAAGAACTGCTGCTGTCGCGTCCCTCCACCAGCGTGCGCGAACGCATGCACACGGACGTCGTCAGCATCGCGGCCGAGGAAGACCGCGAAGAGGCCGCCCACCGCATCTCGCACTACGACCTGGACGTGCTCCCGGTCGTGGACGACGACGGCCACCTGCTCGGCATCATCACCGTCGACGACGTAATGGACGTGCTGCGCGCGGAAACCACCGAGGACTTCCACCGCATGGCCGCGGTCGGCGACGTCGTGCTCTCCCTGCGCGACGCCAGCATGCAGCTCCTCTACCGCAAGCGCATCGGCTGGCTGGTGATCCTCGTTGCCGTGAACATCCTCTCCGGCATGGCCATCGCCCACTTCGAGGCCGCCATCGAGACCGTCGTCGCGCTGATCTTCTTCCTGCCCATGGTCATCGCCACCGGGGGCAACGCCGGCGCCCAGGCCTCCACGCTCGTGGTGCGCTCACTGGCCACCAACGACATCAAACTCCAGGACTGGTGGCGCCTGGGCGGCAAGGAAATCCTCGTCTCCTCCGCCCTGGGTGCCACCCTCGCCGGCGCCATCTGGCTCTCCGGCAACTGGCTGGGCAGCCTCGAGGTCGCCAATGCCATCGCGCTGGGCATGTTCCTCGTCGTCCTGTTCGGCTCCATGTTCGGCCTGCTGCTCCCCTTCACCCTCACCCGCTTCGGGGTCGACCCGGCCGTCGCCAGCGCCCCCCTGATCACCTCCGTCGTCGACGTCGTCGGCATCACCATCTACTTCGCCACCGCCGTCGCCATCCTCGGCCTCTGATTCGCATTCTCCGTAGGAGCCTGCTTGCAGGCGAAGCCCCTGCCAACGCCTGGCCGGCACCAAAACACCACCCTCCCCGCGGGCGCCCCCCTTCTGGCAGCGCCCTTCGTGGGAGCGGGCTTGCCCGCGAAGCCCCTGCCAGAGTGCGATGCCAGCACCGCACCACCGTAGAAAAAGCCCCTGTGCAAACGACCTCTGGGGAGGCAGAGCCCTGGGCGAGCGCCCTTCGTGGGAGCAGGCCTGCCCGCGAAGCCCTCGCCAAAGTATGACACCCGCACCGCGCCACCCCCTCGTTACCGCTCTCGAGCACCACCCCACCAGGCCCGCGACGAGCTCGAGCCTGCCCCCCCTCATACCGGCAGCCCACGTCATCCCGGCCGCAGCGAAGCGAAGAGCCGGGATCTCCACCGATGAGCGAAACCCACCACATCCCGGACGACCACCGAGGACCACCCGGAACAACGACCGAATCGGCAACAGCCCCCGAGACACATATCAGCGTTCCAATCCACGAGCCGATCGTCTGAACCCGATACCGCCGGCGATAGCGCTACCCCTAACTATTTTGTACAATCTGTGCCTAATAGACATAAGGAGACCGGCATGCGTACCGTCAGTGCAAGCGAAGCCAAGCAGGGCCTGGCCGCCGTCATCGAATCCGCCCGCAAGGAACCCGTCATCATCCAGCGCCAGAAACGCGATGTGGCCGTGGTCCTTTCGCCCGAAGAATACGAGCGCCTGGTCCACCTGAACGTGAATGAGTTCCGCCGGTTCTGCGACCAGATCGGCGGCAAGGCCGAAGCGGCCGGCCTGACCCAGGAAAAGCTCGACCAACTGCTCGCGGATGACTGAGTCCAACCGGCAGCGTCGGTGGGTACTGGACACGAACCTGCTCGTCAGTCGCCTCCTGGTTCCATCCGGCCCCGCGGCGCGGGCCGTTGACCACGCTCTCGACCGGGGCATCCTCCTGGTCTCGGAGGCCACCCTCGACGAGCTCGTCCAGGTTCTCTCGCGCCGCAAATTCGATCCCTACATCAGTCAAGCGGAGCGCCAGCAGTTCATCCGCTTGCTGGGTGGCATTGCACGGTTCGTTACGATCACCACCCCGATCACGGCCTGTCGCGATCCGAAAGACGACAAGTTCCTCGAAGTCGCCGTCCACGGCGAGGCCCATGCCATCGTTACCGGAGACGGCGACCTGCTCGACCTCGATCCGTTCCACGGCATCCGCATCCTCCGCCCCGCCGATCTCCTCACCCAGCGCTGAACTGCACCCGCACCAAATCCACTTGTCGCGCAGAGCCTTGTCCACCCTGTAGGAGCCGCCTTGGCGGCGAAGCCCCTGCCAGCGCGTAATCCACTCCGTCACACCCAGCATGCCGAACACCCCGCTGCGACCAGTCGGCATCGCAGCCGGTGACAAAACGACCAACCCAACTGACCACCAGCGTCACTCCGGGTGACCATTTTTGTCACGTGACACATCTGAACCGCCGTATGTCGTGACCCAAACCCCAAACCGAATGGCCACACAGCGCTGTTTATCCGGGTTCTGATGTTCCTGGCACACCCATTGCTTTTACTCAGACAGCTGCCCACGGGGTGGCCGGGCCTCCGGCCCAGCTTTCATCACATCAAGGGAGTACGAACATGCAGAAGAAGACCGCCCAAAAGGGCTTTACGCTTATCGAGCTGATGATCGTTGTGGCGATTATCGGGATTCTGGCGGCTATTGCGCTGCCGGCTTATCAGGATTATACGATCCGCGCCCAGATGTCCGAAGCGATTATGGCTGCGAGCACATGCCGAACTTCCATCACCGAGGTTTCACAGACCGGCCTGCGGGAGGCACCCGAGGCGAACGGCTTCGGATGCGAACAGGGTGTCGCGGAGGACGAGGACGTTTCGCAGTTCGTCGCCTCCGTCACTACTGACGAAGATGGCGTAATCTCGGTCCTCATTCAGAACATTGCTGGTGCAGTCGATGGCGAAAGCATCCAGATGGTTCCATACCAAGACTCCGACGCAACGCAAGCGATGACCGCCGCAAACTATGTCCGAGGCGAGAACCTTGCTCCCGTGCGGGCTTGGGTCTGCGGCCCAGCCGACGGTGGAAACCTTGAAGAGAAGTATCTGCCGGCCTCCTGCCGCAACTAATCCTATTACTAAAAACGGGTTTTGATGCCCATGTGGAAAAAGGGGAAAGATTTATTTTCCCCTCTCGGAGCCCCGGCCTAGTGCCGGGGCTTTTTTGTGGTTCATCGCGCATTACCAAGTTAAAAGGGGACAGATTTAAGTTAAAAGGGGACTAAAAGGGGACAGATTTATTTTCCCCTCTCCAAACCCCGAGGGTAAGGACACCCACGCAGTACCAGAGCCCCGGCCATCGTGCCGGGGCTTTTTCGTTGTGCTGGTCTCATTTCTACAAAAAGAACATCTGTGGGACACCCATTTTCTTCCCAGTTGTCATAAGCCCGTTTGCGGCCCTCCAGGAAAACATCCTCTGGGACACCCACTTTTTTTCGCTGGGACACCCACTTTGTCATAAGCCCGATTCGCCGAAGCCGCCTGGCTCGGACTCCGCTGCTACATCCCGCACTCCCTCACCCCCCCCAAAATCGACCAGGATCCACCTGGGTCGCCGCCGTGGCGTGTCCAGGACCGACCGCCAGGAGACACGAATTCCGTTCCCTTCCGAGTGGATCCGGCTCTCCCGATTGCGCGCACCGATTCTTGTGCATACAATAAATTAATGGAGATCGAGTTTGACGCAGACAAGGACGCTGCGAACCTCGCGAAACACAGGGTCTCACTTGGCGATGCCCTGAGCCTCGAATGGGATACGCTCCTGGCCATGGAAGACCGTCGGAGGAGCTACGGCGAGTGCCGAATGCTCGGATATGCATTGATGGGCAACCGCTTGTATTGCGTCGTATTCACCGGTCGATCGTCCGTGCGGAGAATCATCAGCCTGCGCAAAGCCAACAACCGGGAGATTGCGCGTTATGTCGAAATCACTAACGCTACGTAGCGGTCGTCGGGTCGTCTTGAACGACTCCGACGAGGAATCGTCCATTCAGGCCGGAATCGATGCCGATTCAGAGACCCGGGAGCCTTCCGAAGACGAGACGAAAGCCCTGCGACGCGTCGGTCGCCCACCTCTGCCTGTGACTAAAGAGCGCATCACGATCCGTCTGTCGCCAGACGTCGTGGAAGCATTCCGCGCCACCGGAAAGGGTTGGCAGACGCGAATGGACTCGGCTTTGAAAGACTGGCTCAAGGACCATAGCCCGACTTCTAATAATCGTTAGTGCTCGGCTCTGCGGCAGGGGCCGGGCCTTCTGGAGCCGGGCCTTCTGGAACGGGCCTTCTGGCAACATCCGCCGGGACACCCACATTGTTGGCTCAATTCGGCCCGAATGGAGATCGTAGCCTTGCTTCGGGACACGGACTTCGTCTCCGCCCATTACCGCTACGCTTCCCGGGAAGGTATGATATGACCATCTACATGGTCAGGAGAGTGCGGGATGTCCGAGCCAACGGTTAGCCTGGCGAATGCCAAAGCCCACCTGAGTGAGCTGGCGGAACGTGCTGCTGCAGGTGAATCCATTCTCATCACCAAGCGAGGCAAGGCCGTCGTACGCCTTTCCAGCGCCACCGCACCCAGGAAGCCGATCGATGCGAATGTGCTCCGTGCAGTCACGGATACCCAGCACAACAGTATCGATGAGACCTTCATCCGGCGTATGCGTGATGATGCTCGCTGCTGATGCGCTATCTGGATACCAGCGTCCTGGTGGCGGCCCTCACTCGCGAGCCCCGAACCGAGGATATGCAGAATTGGCTGGCGGCACAGGGCGCCGGTTCGCTGTGCATCAGTGACTGGGCGCTTATGGAGTTCTCCGCGGCCTTGTCCATGAAGGTTCGAATGGAGATCCTGACACCCCGGGAACGGGCGACCGTGCTTGGCGCATTTGCGGCGTTGCGGGAATCGTCACTCTCGACCCTGCCGATCTCGTCTATCGATTACCACACCGCTGCCCTCTTCGCCGACGATCATGCCTCCGGGTTGCGCGCGGGCGACGCACTTCACCTGGCCATTGCGTACAACCACGGCGTGGAACTTTGCTCCCTCGACAAGACGCTCGTGGCCGCTGCAGAACCCATGGGCGTTAATGCGACGCTGCTGTAGTTTGCCGAGAATTCAGTTCTGCGGGACATCCACTTTGGCGACCATTCGTTGGCGCGGTGGCACATCCACTTTTGCGCGATGTCATCCCGGCCGGAGCGAAGCCAGGCGCCGGGATCTCCCGCGTAGAGGCAGCCCCAATCATCGAGATCCCGGATAACCGCTTCGCGGTTTGCGGGATGACCGGTGGGTGGGTGCGCTCTCTCAGGACACGCACTTTGACGCTGCGTCCTTTGTTGCTGGGCCCAATTCGACCGCAGGACACTGGGCGGAAGTTTACTTTTGGTTCCCCAAGCACCGGCGCGCGGTCGGGCATCTTATTGCCAGAGGCTGGATTCGCTGATGCACCCGGCAGTTTGGGCAGGTCCGGCGAGGGCGGGGGCTTCGCCTGCAAGCAGGCTCCGACCGCCCATCGCTCGCGAACGCAGGACTCGAACGCGACCGTACGGGACAAGCGCTAGGATTACCGGGACGTCCACTGGACCCGGAAGAACCTCGCGGACACCTCACCTGTTCTGCAGCACTACGGAGATGTCAGGATTGGGATCAAGAGTTACCGGGGCGTAGAACGAGAAAGGGCCGCCCCGGATTCCCTTCCTGGACGACCCTTTTGGGGCTTCCTTTCCCCGAGGCACAAGCTAACAGAACCGATGTGGATTGCCAGCCGCGTGGCGAACATTTCCATGAGCGGTCGATTTCGATCTCTGAACGGTAGTCTTTGATGGAATATTTTTCTATTTCGCCGAAATCGCGGCAACCACCCACGAGGGTCCAGCTACTCTCGATCGTGGGCCGTGGGTCGCTCCAGAGGGTCGGGGTGATGCTCACCCGGGCAGGGGCTTCGCGGCCGAGGCCGCTCCTACATGGCGTGGCGTTGCCGCTTCGGTCGGGCGGGCCAGGTGAAGCCTGTGGCTCGATGCGCAGTCCGCGCGTCAGGTCTGGAACAATTGGTCGGCGGGGGCGGGTCGGCCGAGGAGGTAGCCCTGGCCGGTGGCGCAGCCTTCGCGTAGCAGGAAGCTGCGCTGGGGTTCTTCCTCCACGCCTTCGGCGATCAGGTCCAGTTCCAGGGCGGCGGCCAGTGCGATGATGGCGCGGATGATGGATTCGTTGTGGCGGGAGTGGCCTATGTCGCGCACCAGGGACTGGTCGACCTTCAGGCGATGCAGCGGCAGGCGGCGCAGGTGCGCCAGGTTGGAGTAGCCGGAGCCGAAGTCGTCCATGGCCAGTCGGACCCCCAGGCTGTCCAGGCGGCGCAGGATCGCCAGGGCCCGTTCCGGGTCCTCCATGATCATGGTCTCGGTCAGTTCAACCTCGAGACGCTCCGGGGCGATGCCGTGGCGCTCGAGGGTCTCGCGCACGGTCGCAACCAGCGCCTCGTCATGGAGCTCGCGGGCCGAGAGGTTCACGGCCATCATGGGGATGTGTCGGCCCGCCGTGTCCCAGATGGCGAGCTGGCGACAGGCCGCTTCCAGCACCCAGCGGTCGATCGATACGATCAGCCCCGTCTCCTCCGCCAGCGGGATGAACTCCGCGGGGGATACCATGCCGCGGCGCGGATGGTTCCAGCGGACCAGGCTCTCCACCCCCACACACTCGCCACTGGCGAGGTCGAACTGGGGCTGGAAGTGGAGCACGAATTCCTCGTTGGCGATGGCCTGGCGCAGGTCGTTTTCCAGAAACAGTCGGTGCTCCGTCAGGGCGCCCATCTCCGGGGTGTAAGCGCACCAGCCGTCACCGCCACGGGCCCGCGCCGCCTGCATGGCCAGTTCGGCCGCGGTCAGCAGCTCCTCCCGGGTCTGGCCGTCGTCCGGGAAGCGGGCCACACCGGCGCTCACGGTGAGTACCAGGCTGCGCCCCGAGGTCTCGAAGGGGGCGCGCAGGGTATCCAGCAGGGTCTGCATGAAGGATTCCAGACCGTCGTGTTCCGGGGTCTCCGCAATCAGGCAGAATTCGTCCGCGCCGACGCGCGCGATGGTGTCCTGGGGTGTCAGCGTCTGGCCCAGGCGTTGCGCGATCCCCTGCAAGACGGTATCGCCCGCCGAGGTCCCCAGGGTCTCGTTGACGTTGCGGAAGCGGTCGAGGTCCAGCAGCACCACCCAGCGCGCCTCGCCATCGGCCATCGCGCGCTCCACCGTGTGCCCGAGGCGATCCTGCAGCAGCGTTCGGTTCGGCAGCCCGGTACGGGTATCGAAGTGCGAGATCTGGCGCAGCTGCTCCTTCTGCTCGATGCTGTCGGTCAGATCGGTCCAGGCGCCGACGATTTCCTGCTCGCCCCGACCGCTCGCGCCGGGGACCAGCCGCATCTCGTCGCGCACGTGGCGCAGCTTGCCCCAGCCATCAAACAGCCGGAATTCGCGCACCACCTCGCCGTCGGTCAGCAGCCGCTGATTCTCCTGCAGGGCACCGACCCGATCCTCGGGGTGCAGTTGCTGTTCCCACCAGCCGGGGCGCAGCGCGGCAGCCGGATCAACCCCGAACAGACGCTGAATGTTGGGACTCACCCACTGTGGCGTGAGATCCGAGGAGGCGAGCTGATAGATCACCGTCGGGCCGCTGTCGATCACATGCTCCAGCCGCTGGTTGGCGGCCGCCAGCTCCCGGGTACGTAGACGCACCTGCCAGCGCAACAGCAGTCCCGCGACCGCCAGGAGCAGCACCAGGCCCAGCGCGGAAAACAACGCCCAGCGGACCCAGCCCGGCAACCCGGGCGAATCATCCGCCAGCAGGGTCTCGGCAAGGGCCCGCTGATAGGGCGAATCCGCCAGGGGCTTCCATTGATCCAGATAGGCGTCGATCACGGCCAGGTACTCGCCATGCCGCTCCGGCGTGGCCGCGTAATAAAGGCCCACCTGGCCGAAGGTGATGGGGGTCTCCACCAGGCCGAAGGCCCTGGCATGCTGGCGACCGTAGAAGTTGTTGCTGACCGCCGCGACAGCCTCGCCTTCCCCAACCGCCGCGAGGACCGCCGGCAGGCTGGTGAAGGTGACCAGTTCGTACTCGAGGTCCGGATCGCGCATCTGCTCCTGTCGCAGATGGCTTTCCTGCACGGAGCCTTCCAGTACGGCGAGCCGCCGCGAGCCAAGCGCTTCCAGGCTGCTGAAGCCGGATTGCGGGAAGGCGTACACCTGGCTCCAGCCCTGCACGACCGGGATCTGGTGAAAGTCGAGAAACTCGTCGCGCATCTCGGTCAGGGCCACGTCCGGCATCAGGTCCAGCCGGCCCTGGCGCAGATCCAGCAGGCACTGAGCCCACTCGCAGGGGATATACTCGATCTGCCAGTGTTCGCGTCGGGCAATGGAGTCCAGCAGGTGCACGAACAGACCACCGGCCTCGCCCTGCGCGTCCACGCTGACCTTGGGCGCGTTGTCGTACACGCCTACCCGCAGTTCCGCCTCGGCGAACGCCTGCCCGGCCGGCAGCATTGCGAGCAAGCACGCGGCCGCCGCCCCCACGAGGGCCGTCCATGGCCTACGACATTGCGCCGGTTTACGGGATCGAGTCAGACCGGCGCCCGGAGGCATTGCATACTCGTCCGACACGTTAATCGAACTCCCTGGGCGGTATAGCCTCCAGCATAGTGCCACGGCTTTGATCCTGCTGCGCGCCGGCACCGGAGTCGCGCCTATTCCACCAGCACGCGATCCCGGCCGGCTGCCTTGGCCGCGTACATCAGGTTGTCCGCGCGCCCCAGCACATCGTCCAGCGTATCCCCCGCGCGGAATACCGTGATCCCGAACGAACCGGTGACCGGTACTCCCGCAATCGGCTCGGAAGCCAGGGCCGCCCGGCAGCGCTCGGCCAGCTGCTGCGCCTCGTGTGCTGAGGTCTCCGGCGCCACGATCAGGAACTCCTCCCCGCCCCAGCGGGCGACGAAGTCCGGCTCGCGCAGGTTGGCCTCCAGTCGACGCGCCACACCCTCGATCACGGCATCGCCACAGGCGTGACCATGCGCGTCGTTCACGGCCTTGAAGTGGTCGATATCCATGCCGATCACCGCGACGGGATGCCCGTAACGCGCCACGGCCGCGGCCTGGCGGTCCAGAAAGGCCTCCGCGGCCCGGCGATTCGCAAGTCCGGTCAGGGGGTCGGTGCGCGCGGCCCGCGCCATGGCCTCGGACCGGACCAGGGCATCCTTCACCGTGTCACGCATCGAGGTGGCAATACTGGCCAGCACCAGCAGCACACCGAGGAACAGGTGCACCCGCAACAGATAGACCGCCGTCTCGGTGGCAAGCGTACCGTCCAGGGCCTCCCCGATTACCCCGGCGAGCGCGATGAGCGACGCAACGATCAGGATGGCCAACCCAGCGCGCAGACCCGCGCGGTGATCCAGCATCACGAACGCCGCGAGGATCACGATACCCACCGCCCAGTAATGCCCGCCGGCCAGGACCAGAAGACGGTCGTCCAGGGAACCCCCCGCATGAAAATGCCAGGCCAGCCGCGAGAGGACGATCGCGGCAACAAGAGCCAGCATCCAGGGCTCCAGCCGCGCGAGCCAGTCGGGCCGGCGCCAAAGGGTCAACCACAGGCCCGCCAGCAGTGCGGCAAAGAGCGGATAGAGGTACGCCAGGAACGGATCACCGGGACCGCGGATCGACCAGCTCAGCAGGAAGATCGCCACCCCGCCCGCCAGCGCCACCAGGTATACGAGGCGCTTGCGGGCCTGCAGTTGTGCCGCTTCGGCACGAGCACCGCCGCTGATTGGGTCCTCCATCAACTCATCCCCGACCGGACGCACCGCCACCGATAAATGGCAACCGGGCCGACGATGGCGTACGACCCGGCGTGCCCGGAGAATGCCGGGTCCCTTCGCGCGGGACAATCCCGGCCACGCAAAAGGCCGCCCGGGGGCGGCCTGTCACAGGTACTGCAATTGGAGGCTGGGGTCGGAATCGAACCGGCGTACACGGATTTGCAGTCCGCTGCATAACCACTCTGCCACCCAGCCTGTATCGGGTGGGTTCCGGTCCGCGAACGCACGGGCATCTGCGCGGGCCGAAACAGAAAACCCCGGCGGAACCGGGGTTTCAGGAATCTGTTGGAGCGGGAAACGAGATTCGAACTCGCGACCCCAACCTTGGCAAGGTTGTGCTCTACCAGCTGAGCTATTCCCGCTCTTCGTTATCGGCGCGTATTCTACCGCAGATTCCCTGCAGGTCAATACCCGCGGTAGCCGATCGCCCCGGCGCCATGCACCGCGCGGTCAAACACCACCACCTGGTTGCGTCCGGCATTCTTCGCGACATACATCGCGGCATCCGCTGCCCGCGACAAGCCCGGTCCGTCGGCCGCATCCAGCGGAAACAGCGCAATCCCGATGCTACAGGAGATCCGCACCTCGACGCCGTCGCAGTCGAACGGTTGGGCCAGGGCCGCCCGAATCTTCTCGCCGATCGCGGCGGCATGCGCCCGGCTTTCCTCCACCGAGTGGAAGCGCGGCAACATCACCACGAACTCGTCACCCGCAATCCGCGCCGCCACGTCGCTTTCACGAATGGCGCCTGCAAGTCGCTGCGCCACCTGTCGCAGGAGCAGATCGCCTACCGCGTGGCCATGACGGTCGTTGATCGGCTTGAACTCATCAAGGTCCACGAACATCAGTGCGACCTGCTGGCCCTCACGCCGGGCCCCGGTGAGTTCGTGGTCGAGGATCTGGTAGAACAGGGTCCGGTTGGGGAGCTCCGTGAGCGGATCGTAATGGGCGAGGCGCTGCATCTGCTCCTCGGTCGCCTTGCGCTCGGTGATATCCCGCGCAATGCCGAGAAACTCGGTAACCCGACCCTCGGCGTCCAGTACCGGCGAGAGGTTGCTGGTATGCCAGCGATAATGCCCGTCCTGGTGGCGGATTCGATACTCGATGCCACCGGCCTTCTGGCCGGTGCGCGCGATGTGGTCGAGGAAGGCGTAGCAGGCCGGCAGGTCCTCCGGCGCTACGTATTCGTCGATGGAGTGCTCGATCGCGGCGCTCACCGGGTACCCAAGGTTCTCGGTCCAGTTGGGCGAGACGTAGGTCAGTACCCCGTCCGGACGCAGCGAATAGATCACGTCGCTGGCCGTCTCCACGAAGGCGCGGAACTTGGCCTCGCTCTGGCGCAGCGAGGCCTCCAGTTCCTTGCGCTCCGTGATATCGGTGGCGAAGCCGGTCCAGACGATCGTCCCGTCATGCAAGCGGCGGACGGTATCGTAGGCGGACAGCCACATCTCCCCGCCCCCGTGACACCGCATGCGAAATTCCATGCTCCAGGGCTCCGCGTGCTCCGCGGACTCCATGGTCGACCGCATGACCCACTCGCGATCATCCGGATGGATGCAGTCGAGCAGCGGCCCCCCGTCGGACTTCAGCGCCTCCCGGTTCACGCCGAACCAGCGCTCTACCACCTCCCCCACGTAGGGGTAAGCGAAATGCCCGTCCGGCCCCCGGCGCAACTGGTAGACGAAACCGGGAAGCAGCCCCTGAAGCGCCTCCAGCGTCTGGATGTTGTCGAGGTCTAGCTGGGGGCCGGGCATAGGCGCTCCCGCGGGCGACACGTGGTCGATCATCGCAGTGTATCGCCAAACCCCGGCGCGGCGGAACGCACCGGGTCGCCCGGTGGGCGCCGCTTGTCGCGTGGCGTCAGGGACGCCGACTAGAAGGGATTGCGCCGCGTGTCAGTTGCTTCGCGCGGCAGCCAGCATGTACTGGATCATCGAGACCAGCGTGAGCGCCGCGGCCAGATACAGCAACCACTCGCCGATCACGAAGGTGGGGAGCCCGGCGATCGGCTCCGCCCACAGCAGCAGGAAGATCGCGACCATCTGGGCCGTGGTCTTCACCTTGCCCACCCAGGACACCGCCACCTTGGCGCTGCCGCCGATCTCCGCCATCCACTCGCGCAGCGCGGAGATCGCGATCTCGCGCCCGATGATCACGATCGCGGCCAGTGCCAGGCCCAGCCCCGGGTTGTGATCGACCACCAGCACCAGCGCCGCGGCCACGATCAGCTTGTCCGCGACCGGGTCCAGGAAGGCGCCGAACCGGCTGGTCACCTTCCAGCGCCGGGCCAGATAGCCATCCAGCCAGTCGGTCAGGCCCGCCAGGGCGAAGATGATGGCGGCCAGGACGCCGCCCAGCGGCATCGCCAGGCCGTAGAACGCGGCCACCAGCAAAGGGATCATTACGATCCGCGACCAGGTCAGCCAGGTGGGCAGTTGGGGAAACATGGCAGTAGCTTAAGGAAACACTGATTAATGTGCACGCTCGCGCTCGAGTCGCTATTGCGTGCGTTTAATGCGCAGTGACCGCCGTGCAGTCATTCCGCACAAGCGAACCGCAACGCCGGAGCCCCTTCGGGGTTGGCACCCCAGGTTCCCCGATCCTGCGTTGCGCCACTTGCGGGTAGAACCACTACCCGCTGCGCACCGCGCCTTGTCTCGGAAAACCTGAGATGCCAACGCGAGCGTGCACATTAATCAGTGTTTCCTTAACTCTCGTGAAACTGGTCGTAGATCGACTGCGCGAGGCGCCGATGGATCCCCGGCACCTTGGTCAGCTCCTCGACCCCGGCCCGGCTGACGCCCCGCAGGCCGCCGAAGTGCTTCAGCAGCACGCTGCGCCGCTTCGGCCCCAGCCCCGGAATGGCCTCCAGGGTCGATTCCTTGCGCGCCTTCGCGCGGCGGGCGCGGTGCCCGGTGATCGCGAACCGATGGGCCTCGTCGCGGATCTGCTGGATCAGATGCAGCGCGCCGGAATGCGCGGGGAGTATAGAGGGCGCCTCTACCCCGCTCAATATCAGCGTTTCCATCCCCGGCTTGCGCTCCTCGCCCTTGGCCACGCCCACCACCTTGATGTGGTCCAGCCCGAGATCCGCCAGCACATTCAGCGCCTGCGTCACCTGGCCCTTGCCGCCATCGATGAACAGGATATCCGGTTCCTGGCCCTCGCCCTTCTTCAGCCGTGCGAACCGCCGGCTGAGCGCCTGGTGCATGGCCGCATAGTCATCCCCCGGCTCGATCCCCTCGATATTGAAGCGGCGGTAGTCCGACTTGATCGGCCCCTCCGGCCCGAACACCACGCAGGAGGCCACGGTGCCCTCGCCCCCGGTGTGCGAGATATCGAAGCACTCCATGCGCCGGGGTGCCTCCTCCAGCCCCAGCTCGGCGGTCAGGGCATCCAGCCGCGCGGTCTGCCCGGCCTGGCTGGCGATGCGGGTCTTCAGCGCCAGCTCGGCGTTGCGCCGCGCCATGTCCAGCCAGCGGGCCCGCTCGCCGCGCAGCGACCACGCCAGCGCGACCTTCCCGCCACGACGTTCCGCCAGAAAGGCCTCCAGTGCCTCCGCACCCTGCGGCTCGTGCGAAAGCAGGATGCGCGCCGGAGGCTCGCGTTCCGCGTAGTACTGCGCCAGCACCGCGGCCATGATCTCGTCCGTATCCGTGGCCTCGGGCACGTTGGGGAACAGCTCGCTGTTGCCGAGATTCTGGCCATTGCGCACGAAGAAGATCTCCACCGCGCAGGCCCCCGCCTCCTGCGCCAGCGCGAATACGTCGGCATCGCCCTCGCCGCCCGAGACGAACTGCTGCTCGGAGATCTGGCGCAACCGCGCGATCTGGTCGCGCAGGCGCGCCGCGTGCTCGAAATCCAGGCGCGCGGAGGCCGCCTCCATGCGCTCCATCAATTCCGCGACCACCGCCTCGCTCTTGCCCTCGAGGAACTTGACCGAAGCCTCCACGTCGCGGGCGTAGTCCTCCGGCTCGATGTAGCCGACACAGGGGGCGGTGCAGCGCCCGATCTGGTATTGCAGGCAGGGGCGGGAACGATGCGCGAACACACTGTCCTCGCACTGGCGCACCTGGAACAGCTTCTGCAGCAGCGCCAGGCTCTCGCGCACCGCCCCGGCCGAGGGGTACGGCCCGAAGTAACGCACGCCCTTCTTGCGCGCACCGCGGTGGAACCCGAGCCGGGGATACTCCTGGTTGGACACGTAGATGTAGGGGTAGCTCTTGTCGTCCCGCAGCAGCACGTTATAGCGCGGCCGGTGGCGCTTGATCAGGTTGGCCTCCAGCAGCAGGGCCTCGGCCTCGGTGTGCGTCACCGCCACACGGATATCCGCGATCTGCCGCACCATCGAGCGGATGCGCGGGCCGCGGTCATCGCTGCCACGGAAATAGCTCGCCACCCGACTCTTCAGGTTGCGCGCCTTGCCGACATACAGCACCGCCCCCGACGCATCCAGCATCTGGTACACGCCGGGGGACTGCGTCAGCGACTGCAGAAAGGCCTTGTGATCGAATCCGGTCTCGGGGGTACTCATGATCGCATCAGGATACCGGAACTCCCCCGCCCTCCGGCATAGCCCCGTGCGCAGCCGATACCATTCGGGATATCCTTGATGCCATTACTTATAAGTCTTCGCCACTCGAGGCGACGTACCGGGAGGACCGAGCCATGGATATCGCCGAACAGATCTATGAAGAGGTCAAACGCCTGCCCGAGCCCCTTTCGCGCGAAGTTCTGGACTTCATTGGTTATCTGGAATCCAAACACGGTCTGAGTGACACGCCTGGCGAAGACATCAAGAAGGCCCAGGAAACTGCTCTCGGATCGATCTGGGAAAACCCCGAGGACGAGGTCTGGGATGACCGCTGAGCCGGGAGCTATCGTTGCCATCCCCTTTCCCTTTTCGGACCTGACCACTCGAAAACGCCGGCCTGTTCTCGTCCTCTCCGAGATCGATCGATTCGGCGATTTCGCTGCGCTCGCCGTCACTTCGTCGCCAAACCAGACTCATGCAATAGAAGTGAACCCGAACATGTTGCTGGAGGGTTCACTTCCCAAGACCAGCTGGGTTCGCTACGACAAGATCTTCACGCTCAGTAGCCGTCTGATCACTCATCAATACGCGAAGCTCGACGCACAAACCATTGATGGGATCCGGGCGCATTTCTGCCGCCATTTCCATTGCCCGTAGGCGGGGAGCTCGGCCCTGCCCGTAAACTGACCGATTGCCACGGCCCCTGCGGGGCCTCGCAATGACAGGGAAAGGACAGCGTCATCGCGAGCGCCGCAGGCGCGTGGCGATCCGGGCGGCCAGCCCGGACGCCGGCCCTGGGGGCGCCGGGCAGACCTTCCGGGCCGGAAGGCTAACCGAGGTGGCTGCGGACCCGGGCAAACAGCTCGTGGAACATCGCCGGGGTCAGGCGGCGGGTCTGCGTGTTGTAGCGCGAGCAGTGGTAGGAGTCGATCAGGCGGGTGTTCGCGTCCAGTTCGTGCTCGGCACCGTGGGCGAAGCGCAGGCTGGACAGCGGCAGACCCTTGGCCCGGAGGATGGCGTCGTGGGCGATCTTGCCCAGCGCCAGGATCACCCGCGGCCGCACGGCCGTCATCTCGGCCGCGAGGAAGCCGTTGCAGGTACGGATCTCCTCCGTGGTGGGCTTGTTCTGCGGCGGCAGGCATTTGACCGCGTTGGTGATGCGGCAGTCGATCAGCTCCAGGCCATCGTCCGCCCTGGTACTCTCCGGCGCACTGGCGAAGCCGTGCTCGTGTAGCGTCTCGTACAGCAGGACGCCGGCATAGTCGCCGGTGAACGGGCGCCCGGTGGCATTGGCGCCATGCATCCCGGGCGCCAGGCCGACAATCAGCAGCCGCGCATCCAGCGGCCCGAACGAGGGCACCGGGGCGGCATGGTAGTCGGCGTGCTTGTCGCGAACCTCCTCGAGGAAGGCCGCCAGGCGCGGACAGGCGCGGCAGTCCGCGCGAAAGATCGCGCCCGGTTCAGGAGGCATCCGGCCACTCGCGGTAGGGGTTCCGCGCCAGCTCGGTGTTGTAGTAGCGCGGGTCGTGCGAGACCTCGTCGCCCAGCCACTCGGGACGCGGGAACTCGGCATCGCTGCTCGGGAGCTCCAGTTCCGCGACGATCAGCCCGGCGTTGGCGCCTTCGAACACGTCGATCTCGTACTCCCAGCCCTGGACGTCCACCCAGTACCGGGTCTTTTCCACCTGGGGTCCGGCAAGGGTATCCAGCAGGCGATGCGCCTCGTCCACCGGGATGTCGTACTGGTATTCGTCGCGCTCCACGCCGAGGGTCGCGCTCTTGATGTTGAGGTTGGCGCCCTCCTCGTCCACCCGCACGCGGATGGAGGCGCGATCGTTGCCACACAGGTAGCCCTGGCGCATGTACTGCGAGCGCACCACGCCTTCGCGCCAGGCATCACTGGCCAGCAGGAACTTGCGTTCGATCTCGCGCCCCATGTCGTCGACTCCCGTCTTGCGGCGAACCGCCGGGTGAATCCTGTGGGAGCCTGCCTGCAGGCGAAGCCCCCGCCCAAGTCTGATGCGTGCGCTACATCCGGATCAGCGCGGAACCCCAGGTGAAGCCGCCGCCGAAGGCCTCGGTCAGGATCAGGTCGCCCCGCTTGATGCGGCCATCGCGCACGGCGGTGTCCAGCGCCAGCGGGATCGAGGCGGCCGAGGTATTGCCGTGGCGGTCCACCGTGACCACCACGTTGTCCATGGACATGTTCAGCTTCTTCGCGGTCGCCTGGATGATGCGGATATTCGCCTGATGCGGCACCAGCCAGTCCAGTTCGGACTTGTCGATGCCGTTGTATTCCAGAGTCTCGTCAACGATCTGGTCCAGTGTGTTCACCGCGACCCGGAAGACCGCGCGGCCCTCCATGCGGATGAATTCCAGATCGGGATTGTCATTCGGCTGGGAGACGCCACCCGGGACCTCCAGCAGGCCCTTGTGATGGCCGTCGGCATGCAGGTGGGTGGAGATAATTCCCGGGTCGGGGGAGCGCGACAGCACCACAGCCCCCGCGCCATCGCCCCACAGGATGCAGTTGCCGCGGTCGGTGTAGTCGGTGATGCGCGAAAGCGTCTCGGCCCCGACCACCAGCACATGGCGGATCTCGTCGCTCTGCATGAAGCGGTCGGCGGTCGCCAGCGCGTACACAAAACCGCTGCACACCGCCTGGATGTCGAACGCCGGACAGCCGCCCACGCCCAGCTTGGCCTGCAGGATGCACGCCGTGCTGGGGAAAATCTGGTCCGGGGTCGTGGTCGCCACCAGGATCAGGTCGAGATCGGCGGCCCGAATGCCGGCGGCATCCAGCGCCCTTTCCGCGGCCTTCAGCGCCAGGTCCGAGGTGACCTCGTTCTCCGCCACGATGTGGCGCTCGCGGATGCCGGTGCGTTCGCGGATCCAGGCATCCGAGGTGTCGACCATCGCCTCCAGTTCGGCATTGGTCAGGATGCGCTCGGGCAGGTAGCTGCCGGTGCCGCTGATACGTGCATGCTTCACTCGCTGTTCTCCTGCCCAAGGAGCTGGCCCAGCTGCTTGTCGATCCGCCGCGAGATGTTCGCCTCCGCCTCGATGCGAGCAATGCGGATCGCATGCTCGAAGGCGAGTTCGTCGGCACTTCCGTGACTCTTGATGACCACGCCCTGCAGGCCCAGCAGCGAGGCCCCGTTGTAGCGGCGGTGGTCGAAGCGATGACGCAGCCGCCGCAGTACCGGCAGGGCGAACAGTCCGGCCAGGCGCGAATACAGCGAGGCGCGGAATTCCGCCTTCATGTTCGAGGAGATCATCCGGGCCACGCCCTCGCTGGTTTTCAGCGCGACATTGCCCACGAACCCGTCGCAGACGACCACGTCCACATCGCCGCAGTAGACATCGTTGCCCTCGACAAAGCCAATGTAGTTCAGGCTGGATTCTTCCAGCATACGCCCGGCCTCGCGCACCCGGTCGTTGCCCTTGATCGCCTCGGAGCCGATGTTGAGCAGGCCCACGCGCGGGGCCTCCAGGCCATCCACGGCGTTCGCCAGCACCGAGCCCATCACCGCGAACTGGTACAGATGCGCGGCCTCGACATCCACATTCGCGCCCAGATCGAGCATGTGGGTGTGCCCTTCCATCGACGGCAATGCCGTGGCAATGGCCGGGCGGTCGATACCGGGAAGGGTCTTCAGCACATAGCGGGCAGTGGCCATCAGCCCACCGGTGTTGCCGGCGGAGACACAGGCCTGGGCCGCGCCGTTCTTGACCTGGTCGATGGCCACGCGCATGGAGGAGTCGCGCTTGGTGCGCAACGCCACGGCCGGCAGTTCCTCCATGCCCACGACCTGACTGGCGTGCACGATGTCGACGCGCTCGCGTTCACTGGCCGACCAGCCTGAGAGGCCCGATTCGATGGTGTCCTGGTCGCCCACCAGCAGCAGGCGGAAGTCATCCGCCACCTTGAGTGCGCGACGCGCCGCTGGCAGTACGACGGGGGCGCCGTGGTCACCGCCCATCACGTCCAGTGCGATGGTGAAGCTGGCAGTCATGCTCGAGTCCGACGACCGGCCGGGACAGAGCCGGATTCAAACGCGGAAAGGCCACGGTGCAAGCGCAGCCGTGGCCCCGGGACGGTCATTACCCGGACCTTAATCTTCGTCTTCGTCGACTTCGACGTCCTGCTGGATCACCTGGCGACCGCGATAGAAGCCATCGGGGGTCACGTGGTGACGGCGGTGGATCTCGCCGGTCGTCGGATCGGTGGACAGGGTGGCGCCCGTCAGCCCGTCATGGGAGCGGCGCATGTCACGCTTGGAACGGGTCTTGCGGCGTTGCTGAACAGCCATGATGCATCTCCAGATTGATCAGATTCCCGTGGCGACGGGAGTGAGCCCGGTATCAAAACGGGCGCAAGTATAACGGTTCGGCGGGGGCAATGCCCCGACCGCGTTCGCTTCACGGGTCGTCCCGGTCCGGGCCGCCCCCCTTTTTCAGTTGTTCCAGCACGGCAAACGGGTTCTCGCCGCGTTCGCCTTCGGTGAACTCGGGCGCCGCCGCCGGCTCGCAATCCGCGTGGCGCGGCACCAGCGGCCACGCCAGCAGGATCTCTTCCTCGATCCATGCCGCGGGGCGCAGCAGGCCGTCGGCCTCGAGTTCGACAAAATCGTCGTCCTCGCTCATGCCGGCCGGCGTGCCCTCCGGCGGCAGCAGCACCGCATCCGCCTCCAGACGGAAGTCCCACGCCAGCGGCTGCAGGCAGCGCTGGCAGGTCTGCCACAGCTCGCCGCTGATCACCCCGCTCAAACGCATCTCGTCCAGTGTCCCGCGTTCCAGCAGGAACTTCGCGTGCACCCGCAGCGGGTGTCCCGGCAACGCGTCGGCGCGCAGTCGCGGCAGGTCTTCGGGACGCAGGTCGCCCTCGAATTCGAGGTGCCGGGCACGCGGTTGCCACGGGTCCAGAGAGACGGGGATACGACTCATAACAAACTCTTGGGAAAACCGTTCGGGCCTCCCCGGAACGAGGGCGCGGAATATACGCGCGCGCGGGCGATCTGTCAAAGCGAAACAGAAACTTGCAGCCACCCCGAACGACGTCGATACTCGAGAAGTCATCGACCTGTCCGGGGCCTTCCGTTTGATTCGCAAGCTGCTCATTGCCAACCGGGGCGAGATCGCCGTGCGCCTGATCCGGGCCTGCAGCGAACTGGGCATCATCTCGGTCGCCGTGTACACGGACGCCGACCGCCACGCCCTCCATGTAAAGAAGGCGGACGAGGCCTACGCCATCGGCCCCGACTCCATGGGCGGGTATCTCAGTATTCACCGGCTGATCAGCGTCGCGCGCGCCGCCAGCTGCGACGCCATCCACCCGGGCTATGGCTTCCTCTCGGAGAACCCCGACTTCGCCGCCGCCTGCGCCGCGCGTAACCTGATCTGGGTCGGCCCGGACGCCACGGTCATCCGCCGCATGGGCGACAAGGTCGCCGCACGCCGGGCGATGATCGAGGCCGGTGTGCCGGTCACGCCCGGCTCCGAGGGCAACCTGGAGGACGTCGCGGCCGCGCTCGAGGTCGCCGAGCGCATCGGCTACCCGGTCATGCTGAAGGCCACCTCCGGCGGCGGCGGACGCGGGATCCGCCTGTGCGAGGATGCGCGCGCCCTGGAGCACAACTTCGAACGCGTGCGCTCGGAGGCCACCCGCGCCTTTGGCAGCACCGAGATCTTCCTGGAGAAGGCCGTGGTCAATCCGCGGCATATCGAGGTGCAGATCCTGGGCGATACCCACGGCCAGGCGATCCACCTGTTTGAACGCGACTGCTCGGTCCAGCGGCGCCACCAGAAGCTGGTGGAGATCGCGCCCTCGCCGCAGTTGACCGACGCCCAGCGCGACCATCTGGGCGAGCTCGCCGTGCGAGCCGCGAAGGCCGTCGGCTATCAGAACGCGGGGACCGTCGAGTTCCTGATGGACTCGGACGATTCCTTTTATTTCATGGAGATGAACACCCGTCTTCAGGTAGAACATCCGGTAACCGAGATGATCACCGGGGTGGACATCGTGCAGGAGCAGCTGCGCATCGCCGCCGGCGAACCCCTGCGCTATGCCCAGTCCGACATCACCCGGCGCGGCTACGCGATGGAGTTCCGCATCAACGCGGAGGATCCGAAGAACGACTTCCTGCCGAGCTTCGGCCGCATCACCCGCTACTTCGCCCCGGGGGGACCCGGCGTGCGCACCGACGGGGCGATCTACACCGGCTACACCATCCCGCCGCATTACGACTCGATGTGCGCCAAGCTGATCTGCTGGGCCCTGGAGTGGGATGACCTGCTGGCGCGCGCCAACCGTGCGCTACGCGATATGGGCGTATTCGGCGTCAAGACGACCATCCCCTTCCACCTGGCGATCGTCGACCACCCGGTGTTCCGCAGCGGCCACTTCGACACCGGATTTGTCGCGGCGCACCCCGAGCTCACGCACTTCCCCGGCAAGCGCTCGGATCGCCAGCTCGCGGTGGCCGTCGCGGCCGCCCTCGCCGCTCACCACGGGTTGTAGACCCCAGCCCGCCGCACGGACACCGGAATGACCATGGATCGAGTTCACATCACCGATGTCACCCTGCGCGATGGCCACCAGAGCCTGATCGCCACGCGCATGCGCACCGAGGACATGCTGCCGATCTGCGAGCAGATGGACGCCATTGGCTTCCACTCGCTGGAGGTCTGGGGCGGCGCGACCTTCGATGCCTGCGTGCGCTTCTTGAAGGAAGACCCCTGGGAGCGCCTGCATCAGCTGAAGGCCGCGCTGCCGAACACCCCGCTACAGATGCTGCTGCGCGGCCAGAACCTGCTGGGCTACCGCCATTACGCCGACGACGTGGTCCGCGCCTTCGTCGAGCGCTCGGTCGCCGGCGGCATCGACATCATCCGCATCTTCGACGCGATGAACGACGCCCGGAACCTGCGCACCGCGATCGAGGCCACCCGCGAGGCCGGAGGCCATGCCCAGGGCACACTTTGCTACACCACTGGCCCGGTACATTCGGCCACACAATTCGTCGCCCTGGGACGCGAGCTGGTCGCCATGGGCGCGCAGAGCATCGCGATCAAGGACATGGCCGGGCTGCTCACGCCAACCGCCACCCGTGAGCTGGTCACCGAGCTGGTGGAGGCCCTGGACGTGCCGGTCCACCTGCATGCCCACGCCACCTCCGGTCTGTCCGAGCTGTGCCACTGGCAGGCCATCGAGGCCGGTTGCCGGCATATCGAGACCGCGATCTCCGCCTTCGCCGGCGGTACCAGCCACCCGCCGACCGAGAGCATGGTCGCCGCGCTGGCCGGCACCGGGCACGACACCGGGCTGGACCTCGTCGCGCTGCAGCGGATCGGGATGTACTTCCACGAGGTGCGCAAGAAATACCAGCGCTTCGAGAGCGAATACACCGGCATCGACACCCGCGTCCAGGTCAACCAGGTGCCCGGCGGGATGATCTCCAACCTGGCCAACCAGTTGCGCGACCAGAACGCACTGGATCGCTTCGACGCGGTACTGGAAGAGATCCCCCGGGTGCGCGAGGACCTCGGCTATCCGCCCCTGGTGACGCCCACCTCGCAGATCGTCGGCACGCAGGCGGTGATGAACGTACTGGCCGGCGAGCGCTACAAGACCATCACCAACGAGGTGAAGCAGTACCTGACCGGGCACTACGGCCGTGCACCGGGCCCCATCAACGCCGTGGTGCGGCAACAGGCCATCGGCAATGCCGAGGTCATCGACAGCCGCCCGGCCGACCTCCTGCCCCCGGAGATGGACTCGCTGGCCGCCGAGATCGGCGAACTGGCCCGCGGGCCGGAGGACGTGCTGACCTTCGCCCTGTTCCCCGAGGTGGGGCGCCAGTTCCTGCAACAGCGCCACGACGGCACGCTCGAGCCGGAACCGCTGAACCTCCCGGAGAACACCCAGGCGGGCTGCCCGGCCCCGGTGGAGTTCAACGTGACCTTCCACGGCGAGACCTACCACATCCAGGTAACCGGCTCCGGCCATCACCGGGAGGACACTCGTCCGATGTACGTGACGGTCGACGGCATGCCGGAAGAGGTCCAGATCGAGACCCTGGACACCATCGAGACCGCCAGTGGCCATGCCGCGCCGAGCGGGGGTGGGAGCCGCAAGAAGTCGCGGCGCGCGACCCGCCCCGGCGACGTCACCACGTCGATGCCCGGTACCATCATCGACGTCCTGGTGGCCGAGGGCGACCACGTGGAGGCCGGGCAGCCGGTGCTGGTGCTGGAGGCCATGAAGATGGAATCCGAGATCGCCGCCCCCGTGTCCGGCACCGTCACTGCGGTGAACGTCGCCAAGGGGGCGGCCGCCAATCCCGACGATGCGCTGATCGAGATCGACCACGCCGATGACTGAGACCGCGCGCAAACTGGTCCTCGCCTCCACCTCGCCCTACCGCGCCGAACTGCTCGGGCGCCTGCGCCTGCCGTTCGAGACCGCCCGCCCGGAGGTGGACGAGACCCCCCGGCCTCACGAGCGCCCCGACGCCATGGTGACCCGCCTCGCCGAGGCCAAGGCCCGCGCCGTGGCCGATGCCTATCCCGACCACCTGGTGATCGGCTCCGACCAGAACGCCAGCCACGCCGACAGCATCCTCGGCAAGCCGGGCGACACGGGCCGCGCGGAGGCTCAGCTCGCGGCCCTGTCGGGCAAAACGGTGACCTTCCACACGGGCCTTTGCCTGCTGGACACCGCCACCGGCCAGGCGCGGACCGGCGAGGTCCCTTTTACCGTGACCTTCCGCGAACTGACCCCGGAGGAGATCCACCACTACGTGGCACTGGAGCAGCCGCTGGACTGCGCCGGCAGCTTCAAGTCGGAAGGGCTGGGCATCAGTCTGTTCGCGCGCATGCAAGGCGACGACCCGACCGCGCTGGTCGGCCTGCCGCTGATCACCCTGGGCAGGTGGCTGCGCGAGGCGGGCATCGCTGTTCCGCCCCGGCCCGCCTGAACCGGCCGCGCGCCCCGGGGCCTATCCCCAGTCCTGCCTTGGCTTATGGCTAGGGAGACGCTGATTGAATCGCGCGTTCGCGCTCGAGTCGCTTTTGCGTGCGAACAAGGCGCGGTGACTGCCGTGCAGTCATTCTGCACAAGGGAACCGCAACGCCGTGCGCGCGCCCGTTTTTGATCAACAACGGGCGGCCGAGCCCCGTCTTTCAATAGCTTATGGGGGTTGGCACCCCAGGTTCCCCGATCCTGCGTTGAGCCACTTGCGGGTAGAACCACTACCCGCTGCACACCGAGCCTTGTCTCGGAAAATCTGGGGTACCAACGCGCACGCGCGATTCAATCAGCGTCTCCCTAGAATCTGCACGACGGCACCGCGCCCAGTGTGGAACTGCCCCTCGAGCACGTCGCGTTCGCGCTCCACGGCTTCCTCGAATTCGAGCCCGTCCAGCTCCTCGACCAGCGCGTCCCGCGTCATCATCAGTTCGGCCGTAGGCGGCCCGCCCGTCCCCCATTCCAGCTGCGCCGGGGTGTAGGCCTCGAGGATGAACACCCCGCCGGGTCGCAGCCCGGCAACCACCCCGGCATGCAGACGATGCCGGATCGGCGGCGGCACATGGCAGAAGATGGAGGTAATCAGATCCCAGGAATCCGGCTCGATCGCGTAATCCGCGAGATCCGCCACCAGGGTGTCAATCTGTACGCCGCGGTCCTCTGCCAGGCGCTGGGCCTTCTGCAGGCCAACGGCGGAGCTGTCCACCGCCAGCACCTCGAAGCCCTGCTGCGCCAGGAAGACGGCGTTGCGGCCTTCTCCCTCGCCCAGGCACAGGGCCTTCCCAGGTGGCACGTTGGCCACCGCGGTACGCAGGAAATCATTCGGCTCGGTGCCGTAGACGTACTCATCCGCCGCGTAGCGCTCGTCCCACATTCATCGTCTCCTCACGGTTGCAGCCAGGGTTCATCGGTCCACGCGTTTTACCACGCGCGGGGCAGAGACACAGGCTCCTGGGGAAACACTGATTAATGCACGCGCTCGCGCTCGAGTCGCTTTTGCGTGCGAACAAGGCGCGGTGACTGCCGTGCAGTCATTCTGCACAAGGGAACCGAAACGCCGTGCGCGCGCCCGTTTTTGATCAACAACGGGCGGCCGAGCCCCGACTTTCACTAGCTTGTGGGGGTTGGCACCCCAGGTTCCCCGATCCTGCGTTGCGCCGCTTGCGCGGTAGAACCGCTACCCGCTGCGCCACGCGCCTTGTCTCGGAAAACCTGGGGTGCCAACGCGAGCGGGTGCATTAATCAGTGTTTCCCTAGCGGGCGCGATTGCCGGAATGCGGCCTTTACCCTACTCTTGCGCCTCCCCGAGCACTGCGACGACTCCCGACACCATGAGCGAGACCCCCACGCTGCGCACGCGCCTGGAAGGCTTCATCGAGGCCCGGCTGACCCAGCGCTTCATCATCGGCCTGATCCTGCTGAACGCCCTGACCCTGGGGCTCGAGACCTCGGATACCGTGATGGGCTGGATGGGGCCGGTCATTCTGGCGGCGGACGCGATCATCCTGTCGCTCTTCACCGCCGAGGTGCTGGCCAAGCTGTTCGTCTACCGCCTGGCTTTCTGGCGCAACCCGTGGAACGTGTTCGACTTCTTCGTGGTGGGGATCGCGCTGATCCCCGCCTCCGGACCGTTCTCGGTGCTGCGCGTGCTGCGTCTGCTGCGCCTGGTGTCCATGGTGCCCAAGCTGCGCTTCATCGTGGAGGCGCTGCTGCGGGCCATCCCCGGCATCGTCTCCATCATCGGGCTGCTGCTACTGATCTTCTACGTGTTCGCGATCATCGCCACCGGCCTGTTCAGCGAATCCTTTCCGCAGAAGTTCGGCACCCTCGGCGCCACCATGTACAGCCTGTTCCAGGTGATGACGCTGGAGGGCTGGTCCGAGGATATCGCCCGCCCGGTGATGGAGGTCTACCCCTGGGCCTGGATATTCTTCGTGCCGTTCATCCTGATCGCAACGTTCACCGTGCTGAACCTGTTCATCGCGATCATCGTGGACGCCATGCAGCGCATGCATGATCGCGCCATGGAGATCGAACAGCAGATGATCCACGACAGCGTGCACGAGGAGAACCAGGCCCTGCACGCGGAGATCCACGAGATCCAGCAGGAAACCGTCAAGCTGCAGGAACGCCTGATCCGCATGCAGAACATGCTGGAGAAGCGGGTGAAGTAAGCGCCTTTGCGTGCCCCAATGGGCCCCGTCATTGCCGGACGTACAGCCTCGTGCTTCAATATCAGAAAATGAAGCACACCTGAGGGGCGCCATGAAAGAGCTCAACGTCCGCGAGATGCGGGCCTCCATTGGGCACCTGGACGAAATCGTACAGGCGTCCGGCGAAATTACCATCACCCGTCACGGAAAACCCATTGCACGCGTCCTCCCCGTGCGTCGCGGGCGTCAGCGTCCGGACCACCACGAGCTTCGCCAACGCACCGCGCAACTGATTCCCTCGGAGACCCTCCTCAGGGAAGAGCGCGATGAGCGCGGATGAACGGTGCTACCTCGACACCAGTGCCCTGGCCAAGTGGTACCTGAACGAACCGGGCTCCGAGGCCTTTGTCGACTACCTGCAAAAAGTCGACGTCGCCATCATCAGTCGGCTGGTGGCCACGGAACTGCGGTCCCTGCTCGCACGGCGCCGGCGTATGGGCGAACTGCCGCAGGAGCTGGAAACGATCATCTTCGCCACCTTCCAGGACGACATCTCCAGTGCCTCGTTACAGCTCTATCCCTTCGATGATTCACTCTTCGAGGAAGCGACCAACCTGATCACCCGCTACCCCGAACACCCACTGCGGACACTGGACGCACTGCACATCGCAACCGCGCGGCATCACGAGGTTCCAGTCATCGCCACCGCAGACAACGTGCTGGCGGACGCGGCTTCATCGATGGGCCTGACCGTTCGTCGATTCTGACGCCTCCGGCACCCGACGCGCGGGAGAAGCGGGTAAAGCAAAGAGCCCGGGAAGGAACCCGGCTGCGGCGCTCCGGCGCGGGCAGGGGCTTCGCCGCCAAGGCGGCTCCTACAAGACCACATCCCACCCCGGTAGGAGCCTGCTTGCAGGCGAAGCCCCTGCCAAAGCCAGCCCCACCTCAACGACCGTGCTTGCGTGGCCCTCAACGCCCCCCTGCGCGCCCTCGGGCGCACTGGGGGGCGCGGGATCAGGCGTTGACGGCGGCCGGTTCGGTGGCGCGTTCGCCCAGGCGGCGGCCGGTGGCGTTCAGCACGGCCTGCAGCGTGGCAGCGGTCGTGTCCTCGCCCAGAGCGACGCCGACCGAGCGTTCGCCGTCCACCTGCACGTCCACCGCGGCCATGGCCCGCGCCTCGGTGCCGGACTCCATCGCGTGCTCATCGAAGTGGCTGACCTTCACCTCCACTCCGCGCTCGGCCTGCATCGCGGCGGTCAGGGCCTCGACCGCGCCGTGGCCCTCGCCCTGCAGGCGCGACTCGCGACCGGGCGGGCCCATGGTCGCGTCCAGCCGCACCACCGGACCTTCCTTCTCGATCTCGTAGCGCACCAGATCCCAGCCGGCGACCGGCGTCAGGTAATGCTGCTCGAACAGCTCGTGGATACGCTTCGAGGAGACCTCGATCTGCGAGGTCTCGGCATCCTTTTGCACGATGCGGGCAAACTCGATCGCCAGCCAGCGCGGCACCTCGATACCGTAATCGCGTTCCAGCACATGCGCCACGCCGCCCTTGCCGGACTGGCTGTTGATGCGCACGACCTCCTCGTAGCGCCGGCCCAGATCGCCCGGGTCGATCGGCAGGTAGGGCACGTTCCAGTGGCCGCCCTGCTCCTTGTAGTGCGCCAGGCCCTTGCGGATCGCATCCTGGTGGCTGCCGGAGAAGGCGGTGTAGACCAGCTCGCCCGCCCACGGATGGCGCGGGTGGATGGGCATGTCGGTGCACTCCTTGTACACCTCCATCAGCCGTTCCATATCGGACAGGTCGATGGTCGGGTCGATCCCCTGCGAGTACAGGTTCATGCCGACGGTGACCAGGTCCATGTTGCCGGTGCGCTCGCCGTTGCCGAACAGCGTGCCTTCCAGGCGATCGGCCCCGGCCAGCAGGCCCAGCTCGGCCGCGGCCACGCCGGTGCCGCGGTCGTTGTGCGTATGCAGCGACACGCAGAAGTGCTCGCGGTACTGCACATGATCGCAGAACCACTCGACCTGGTCGGCGAACACGTTCGGCGTGGCCGACTCGACCGTGGCCGGCAGGTTGATCACGACCTTCTGGCCCTGGTCCGGGCGCCAGATCGCGTTCACCGCATCCACGACCTCGACCGCGTAGTCCAGCTCGGTGGTGGAGAAGCTCTCCGGCGAGTACTGGAAGATCCAGTCCGTCTGCGGGTACTTCGCCGCATAGTCGCGCACCCAGCGCGCGCCGTTCTCGGCGATGCCGCGGATACCGTCGCGGTCCATGCGGAAGACCTGCTCGCGCTGCGCCGGGTTGGTGGAGTTGTACACGTGCACCACCGCGCGCGGTGCGCCCTCCAGCGCCGCGAAGGTCTTCTGGATCAGATCCTCGCGCGCCTGCGTCAGCACCTGGATATACACGCCCTCGGGGATGCGGTCTTCGTCGATCAGGCGGCGGGTGAAGTCGTAGTCGATCTGCGAGGCAGAGGGGAACCCGATCTCGATCTCCGTCAGGCCGATATCCACCAGCACCTCGAAGAAGCGCATCTTCTGCTCGACGCTCATCGGGTGCACCAGCGCCTGGTTGCCGTCGCGCAGGTCCACCGCGCAGAAACGCGGCGCAACCGTGGTGCGCTTCGCCGGCCAGCGGCGATCCGCCTTGTCGATCGGCGGGAACGGGGCATATTTGGTGTGATCGAAGGCCATGGTGCGCATCTCCTGTAAGGGCGCGGCCCGGGCCGTACAATCGGCCGCCGCGCTGAGGATTTCTGTCTGTGCATTATCCTAACGCATTCATCCGGGCATAACCTTGCGTTTTTCCCTATCAAGGCCTTAGGAGGGATCTATCATTGCGCATTAATGCTCAATATGCGCAATAATCCACCTATGAAACCGCAACCGCACTCACTGGACCGCTATGACCGCCGCATCCTCGAGATCCTGCAGGAGGACGCGAGCCTGTCGAACCAGGCGCTGGCCGAACGCGTCGGACTCAGCCCCTCCCCGTGCCTGCGCCGCGTCCGCGCGCTCGAACAGGCCGGTATCCTGCTGCGCCGCGTGGCGCTGCTGGACCGGCGCCGCCTGGGCCTGGAACTGACCGCCCTGATCCACATCGGCATGGACCGCCACACCCCGGAACGCTTCGCGCATTTCGAGGAGACCGTGGCCGGCTACCCCGAGGTCCAGCACTGCTACCTGATCACCGGCCAGTCCGCCGACTACATGCTGCAGGTCGTGGTCCCCGACATGGACGCCTACCAGGACTTCCTGCTGCGGCGCATCACCCGCCTCGAGGGCGTGGACAGCGTGCACTCCAGCTTCGTCCTGCGCCGCGTCGTCGACCGCACCGCCCTGCCACTCGACTACACCCCCACCTGAAACGTCTTAAAACCCAGGGCAAATTCACCACGAAGCGCACGAAGGCACGAAGAAGTTCAAGGGCGATTCACAGGAAGGCTGGAAGGTTAGAAGGCTTTGATGGTGAAGCGTGATGGCAAGCAGACATATGGGGAGCGCTGACTGAATCGTACGCCCCTAAAGTGGCCGCTTCCCAGCATTGCCCTGGTAGCGCCCGTCATGGCCCCTCTATCTTCCAGCCTTCTCTTCTTCCTGTAGACCGTTTTTGACCTGGATCTTGACCTTCTTCGTGCCTTCGTGGGCTTCGTGGTGAATCCGCCCTTGCCCTGCGGCGAGCCCTCCGGATACTGTATATATAGACAGATACCGGAGGGCGCCTTGTGTCGCTTACTGAACGCCAGCAGGCCATCCTCGACTACATCACCGAGACCGTCGCCAACCAGGGCACGGCACCGACCCGCAGCGAGATCGCCCGGGCCTTCGGCTTTCGCTCACCCTACGCGGCCGAGTGCCACCTGAAGGCGCTGGCAAAAAAGGGCGCCATCGAACTGCTGGGCGGCACCTCCCGCGGCATCCGCCTGCCGGGCGCGGTGCGCAGCACACCGCGCGAGCTGCCCCTGGTCGGGCGCGTCGCCGCCGGACTGCCCATCCTTGCCACCGAACACATCGAGCGCCACTACCGGGTCGACGACGCCCTGTTCCGTGCCCACCCCGACTACCTCCTGCGCGTGCATGGCGAGAGCATGCGCGACGCCGGCATCCTCGACGGCGACCTGCTGGCCGTGCGCCAGACCCCGGAGGCCCGGCCCGGTCAGATCGTGGTTGCCCGCATCGAGGACGAGGTCACCGTAAAGCGCTTCGCGCAGGACGGCCCGCGGGTGCGCCTGCTCCCGGAGAACCCCGACTTCGCCCCCATCGAGATCGACCTGGAGCGCCAGGAACTGGCCATCGAGGGGGTCGGCGTGGGCGTTCTGCGCGATCTCGACCCCCAGGCCTGAGTTATGGGCGCGCTGGATACCCTGCTCGACCATCCGGCCCTCTGGCGCGGACGCAGCGCCACCCCGGCCCCGGATGCCCCGGTCTGGCCCAGCGGCCACGCGGAACTCGACCGGGCCCTGGGCGGGGGCTGGCCACGCGGCCAGCTGGTCGAACTGCTGGGCGCCCCGTTCGGCTGCGGCGAGACCCGGCTGCTGGTCCCCATGCTGACCGCCTGCGGCCAGGACGACTACTGGATCGCGGTGATCGCGCCACCGGCTACCCCCTGGCTGCCGGGCTGGCAGACCCTGGGCATCCCGCCGGAGCGGGTACTGCTGATCCACACCGAGCACGATCGCGACACCCTTTGGGCCGGCGAGCAGTGTCTGCGCGACCCGGCCTTCGGCGTGCTGCTCGCCTGGCTGCGCCGTCCCGTGGAGACAGCCCTGCTGCGCCGGCTACGCCTGGCCGCCAGCGAGAGCCGGGCCTGCGCCGTCCTGTACCGGCCGCCGGACGCCGCGGCCCAGCCCTCGCCGGCCCATCAGCGCCTGCGCTGGCAGGCCGCGGCCACCGGCCTGGAACTGCACTGCCTGAAGGGGGCCGGCCACTGGGCCCGCTCCGGCCAGCCTCTGTGGATTCCCGAAGCACCGGGGGCCTGAAATGGGCCAGCCCGCCCGCCCCGCGCGCGCAGCCACACCCCCCGAACCTGCCCGGCAGCAACTGAGCCTGCTGCCGGCGGCGCCCGCCCCCGCGCCCACTCCCCGGCCACCGGAGGCACGCCCCGCCAGTGCCACCCGGGCGCGGCGGGAACACTGGATGGCCATCGAGCTGCCGCACCTCGCGCTGGAGTCCCTGGCCCGGGCGGGACCGGAGCCGGAGCGATTGCAGCGCCCCCTGCTGGTGGTGACGTCCGGCGCGGCACCCCGGGTGCACACCGCCAACCGCGCGGCGCGGCGCGCCGGTGCGCGACCCGGCATGGCGCTGGGGGATGCGCTGGCCGTGCTGGATACCCCGGAACTGGTCGAACATGACCCGGACGCCCTGCGGACCCAGCTGGAGATGCTGGCCGGCGTACTGCTGCGGTTCTCCGACCATGTGCACCCGGAACCGGAGGCCCACCGTATCCTGATGGAGGTCGGACGCAGCCGCCGCCTGTTCGGCGGCCTGGAGGCGTTGCGCCAGCAGGCGCAGGACACCCTGGCCGGCCTGGGTTTCCATCCCCGCATCGGGCTGGGGCGCAGCCCCGCCGCCGCGCGCCTGCTGGCGCACCTGCGCAACCCCGCGATCGCGGAGGACCCCGAGAGCCTGCGCCGACTGCTGACACCCGTGCCGCTGGAGGCCCTGCCGCTGGCCGACGCCACCCGCGAAGGCCTGCGCGCCTTGGGCCTGCGCCAGCTGGGCGACCTGCTGCGCCTGTCACGCGCCGAGCTGGCCCGGCGCCACGGACCGGAACTGCTGGACCTGCTGGATCACCTGCTGGCCCGACGCGCGGAGACCCTGCCCCGCTTTGCGCCACCTCCGGTGCTGGATTTGCCCCTGCGCCTGGAGCACGAGATCCACGCCACCACGGCCCTGGCCTTCCCGCTCAAGCGGCTGCTGCGCCAGGCCGAGGCCCAGTTGCGCGGCCTGAACCGCAGCCTGCAGGGGATGGCGCTGGAACTGACACACCGCGAGGCGCGCACCCGGCTGACGCTGGAACGCGGGCAGCCGGGCATCCGCGCCGACGAGTGGCTGCCCCTGTGGCAGACCCGTCTGGAGCGCGAAACCCTGCCGGAGGCCGTCATCGGCCTGCGCCTGCGGGCATCCCGCCTGCTGGATCCCCCGGACCGGGGCGACAGCCTGCTGGCCGGGGACCCGGCCAGCACGCCACCGGCGGATCAGCTGCCCGCAGTGCTGGCCCGACTGCGCGCCCGTCTGGGCGAGCCAGCGGTCACCCGCCTGGTCAACCGCCGCACCCCAAGGCCGGAGGAGGCCCAGGGATCACGCCACGATCTCGCCGTTACTCCGGCCCCGGTCGCCCCGACACCGGGCCAGCGCACCGTCGGGGCGGCCCTGTGGCTGCAGGGCCCCGACCCCGCCACCCCGCCCGACCAGCCGCAATGGCTGGGGCGGCTGGAAGACGGCTGGTGGGACCATGGCCAGGATGCACGGCGCGACTACGCCCGGGCACTCGATCGCCAGGGCCGCCGGCTCTGGCTGTATCGCTGCCTGCGCAGTGGCCAGTGGTATCGCCAGGGTTACTGGGGCTGAATCCGCGCCGGATACACGCCCACCGCCCCCGCCCGTCAGCGGTGGTATTCGCCCGCCCGCTCCGGCTGGTACTCGACCTCCACGATGCGCACATGCATCTGCCCGCCACCCGGGCGCGGCCACTCGATCTCGTCCCCCTCGGAAAGCCCCAGCAGGGCGCTGCCCACCGGCGCCAGGATCGACAGCGTGCCGCCGCTTTCATCCACGTCCCGCGGGTATACCAGCGTCATCGAGAATTCCTCGCCGGACTCGGTCACCCGGAACCGGACCTTCGAGTTCATCGTCACCACCGCACCCGGGATCTCGTGCGAATCCACCACATCCGCGCGGTCCAGCTCGGCCTCCAGATCGGCCTTGCCCGGAAAGGCATCCTCCGGCAGCGATTCCAGCAGCTTGTCCAGACGCTCCATGTCCGTGGTGGAGACGATGATCTTCGGCTTGTTCACGTTCACACTCCAAATACACGACGCGCCCCCGGAGAGACGCGCCAGAGAAGAAAATTCAGGGATTTTCCGGAAACCGGGAAACGAACTTCGAGATTAGCCAAGTCTCGACGAAAAAGCGATCCAGCCAGTCACGGCACTGGAATATCGATCCGCCCGCACACTCACTACCGGCCCTCGCCGTCCCGCCAGGCCGCATAGCCGCCGCGCAGCACATGCGCATCGATCCCCATCGCCCGCAGGCTGTCGGCCACCAGCTGGGACCGGCCACGCCCCCCACAGAACACCACGACGGGCTGCTGGGGGTCCTGCATGTGAGATTCGATGGTGGCCTCCAGCTTGGGCCGGGGGATATTCACCGCGCCCTCGATCGTACCCTCGGCCGCCTCCTCCGGCTGGCGCACGTCCACCAGCAGAAACGGCTTCCCGTCCTGGCGCCAGCGGGCCACCTCGGCCGGTTCCAGATGCGGCAAACTCTGTTCCAGATCACCAATACGTTTCTCGAAAAGACTCACGGCCACACTCCGAATCGTGGGTAGGCCACCATCCTATCGCGCGAGCTCAAAGGGACGGACGCACCAGCAGCGGCACCACCCGAACCGTAAACAGCGCCAGGCCGATCAGCGCCGCCAGCGCACCCACCGCCGTCAGCATCGCAACCCCCAGGATCCAGCCCAGGCCCATCCCCACCACGGCCAGATGCACCAGGATCTGTGGTGCCCAGGCCCACAGCCAGCCGCCCGCGATCGGGTGCCCGGTAAAGCGCGGCAGCATGTGCTCGCCCAGCCCCATGATCAGCAGCAGCAGAAAGCCCAGGGTAAAGCCGTGCAGCGCCGCCGGCCGGGCCGCGCCCTCCAGGAAAAAGCCCCCCAGCGGCAGCGCCGCCCCCGCGATCAGCAGCCAGACCATTGCCCCCAGCACCGAGGCCCGGCTGGAGGGCGACAGGCCCAGCCCCACATGCCGGGCCGCCTTCTGCGTACGCTCCGGGGCGGCGCCTACCAGTTCGGTGGCGGCCGTGCGATCCAGCAGACCGATGTGCTTGAGCTCGCCATCCACCACCACCGCCGGGATGGAGCGGATACGCAGCCGGGTGGCCAGCTCGCGGCCTTCCGGCTGGCCCATGTCCACCACCGCGAAGTCGATCTGTTTGTCCTCGGCCACCTGACGCCAGATGCGCTCGGCATCGTGACAGGAGGCACACCATTCGGATACCAGCAGTTCCACCTTCATGAATCCGTCTCCCCCGGCTCAGTCCGCGCAGCGCATGCAGTGGATGTCGTAACGATCGATCCATTGCTTCAGACCGGTGATCGCCTCGGGGCCGGTGTGCAGCCGCTCCAGCGCCTTTTGCGGGTCGTCCGGGCGCATCACCACCACCCAGGCATCGGTGTAGGGCGCGACGTTCACCAGACCCGGATCGGCCTCCACCGCCGGATTGATACGCTCGATGGTGCCGTCGAACGGGGTCGGAATGCCGCCCGCCCACTTGCCCGACTCCAGCCGCGCCACCGGCTTGCCCGCGGCACGGTGCGAACCCGGCTTGCGAAAACGGAAGTACTGCACACGGCCCGCCATGGTCTGCGCCGGATCGGTGATCCCGAGGGTGAAGGTGCCGTCGTCCTCCGGCCGCACCCAGACGTAGTCCAGGTCGTAGAACAGGTCGTCCGGCAGCTCGCAGCCGTTGTATTCCTCGCGCGCCATGGTTATGCCCCCTTCGGTCCATAGTGGCGCACGGTCAGCGCGATGTTCACGGCGAACAGGATCATCGCCCCCCAGGCCATCGATCCACCCACCGCGACCGTCGCGTGATGGAAGACCAGCCAGCCGGCGACCATCACCCACAGCCCGATGTTGGCCAGCAGGAACTGCGCATGCCCCAGGCGTTCGGAGAACAGTGAGCGCCCGGAAAACCGCGGCAGCACATGCAGCCCCACGCCATAGATCATCATGGTCACGAAACCCAGCAGCATCAGGTGGCCGTGGATGCGCGGCACGTTGCCGGGGATCAGGCCGGGATGCACCAGCCAGAGGATGCCGAGCAGCCCGCCCAGCAGGGCATAGACCAGGGCCGCGAGGATGAACATCCGGTTTCGAGGGTGCATGCGATGCTCCTTGTCAGGTTTGACTCAGCATACTTTAAGCTATATTCCATATGCATTGATCGAGATCAACACCTGCTGCCGCCCATTCGGTAACAGTCCATCCTTCAGGAACACCCGCCAAGGCCGCAACCGCCATGCATCTACAACTCCACGAAACCGTCCCCGGATTCCAGCAGCCTGTCGAACTGCTGCGCGCCTGTCACCGGCGCATCCTCAACTCCCTGGACATCCTCGAGCGTCTGCCCGCGCACCTCGCCGCGAAGGGCGCTGACGAGGAGGCGCGCACCGCGGCGGAGCGGGTCCTGAAATACTTTCACGAGGCTGCCCCCAATCACCACGCGGACGAGGACGAGGATCTGTTCCCCCTCCTCCAGCGGCACTGCGACCACCCCGACAGCCACCCCCAACTGTGCGAATGGCTGGAGCGCCTGAGCGCGGAACATGCCGAGATCGAGGCCGGCTGGGACCGGCTGGAACCGGCCCTGCAGCGAATTGCCGACGGCTCGACCGCGGAACTGACCGGCGCGGAGGCCTGGATCCGGCAATACCGCGTGCATCTCGACCTGGAAGAGCGGGCCGTGCTGCCGTTCGCCGAACACCTGCTGAGCCCGGAAGAGCGCCACACCATCGGTGCCCGCATGGCCGCACGGCGCGGGATCGGGAATGACGATGGCTGACTTCAGGCTCGATCTGCGCGGCCTGGGCGACCATGCCCATACGCGGGCCTATTACACCCTTCGCGAACTGCGGCCGGGCCAGGTCTTCGAGGTCTGGCTGGACCAGGAACCGAAGCTCCTGATGGACGCCGTCAGCCTGCAGCTGCGGCATGCCATCCACTGGCAGGGTCTCGAAAACGGGCCACCGCTGTGGAAGCTCGCGGTGCAGCGCCGCGAGGATGTCGCCCCGGTGGACCTGGTCGACCTGCTGGAGCGCGACCACCTGCGCATCGACCGACTGTTCGCCAGCGCCCTGCACAAGGTGAACGCGGGTGATGTCGAGGGGGCCGCACCGGATTTCCACGCCTACGTCGACGGCCTGCGCCGCCACGTGGAGGTGGAAAACGAACTGATCGTGCCGCTGCTGGACCTGCCGCGCAGCCCGAACGGCCAGGACCCGACCTCGATCATGCTGCGCGAGCACGACGAGATCCTGGAACAGACCGCGATGCTCGAGCATGAATTCAGCGAAGGGGTCGACGAGGCCTGGGCCGTGGCCCCGTTCTTCGCCCTGATCTCCGGCGCGCTGGCCAAGCACGAGGGCCGCGAGGAGCAGAACCTGTTCCCGCACTGGAGCCGCGCCCTGCGCGAACAATCGGACGCCGCCGCCGAACTCCTGGAGCGTGCGCAGGCCCGACTCGCAGCCTCCTGATCGCTGCGTCGCGGGCGGCGCGACGCGACCGCTTCAGCGAGCCGTAACGGGGCGAAGCGGCGGCGACAGGCGGGCCAGCGCCCAGAGACCCAGCAACGGGCCGGGCAGCAACAACCACAGGACCCACAACCCGCCATCCGCCCACAGCCAGCTCGTCAGCCAGATCGCCGGCAGGGTCAGGGCAAAGCCAATCGCATTCATGACGCTCAGCGCGGACCCCACCGCGTCCGCCGGCGCACTGTCCGCGGCCAGCGCCGAGAACTGCGGCGAGTCCGCGATCACCGTCAGGCCCCACAACGCCAGCAGGCCGAACAGCAGCCAGGACGAGTGCCCGGCCAGCAGCGGATACAGCAGACAGGCCAGGCCCGACGTAGCCAGGGCCACCCGCGCCACGCGCAGACTCCCCAGATCCCGGCTCAGACGCCCGCCCCAGACACAGCCGGCCAGCCCCAGCGCGATCACGCCGAAGGCAAGCCACGGGATCAGCGCGGCATCGGCCTCCAGACGTGACAGCTCGCGCGCCACCAGGAGCGGGACCAGCGTCCAGAAGGCGTACAGTTCCCAGCAGTGCCCGAAGTAGCCTCCGGCCACGGCCCGGAAGTCGCGCCGCCCCAGCGCACGAAAACCCTTGCCCAGACCCGGTGTGCGGCCCGCGGGTGGCAGGTGGGGGCCCTCCCCCAGGCGCAGGATCAGGAATGCCGCCAGCACCGCCAGGAAAGAAGCCAGCAGCACCGGGATCGCCCAGGGGAAATCGAGCGTGGCGCCGCGCAGCAGATGCGGCAGCGCGGTGCCCAGCGTCAGCATGCCCAGCAGCCAGGACAGCGCCCAGCCCTTGTACTCGGGCGTCCAGGCAATCACCAGCTTCATGCCCAGGGGGTAAACCCCGGCCAGCGCCAGTCCGACCAGGAACCGCGTGAGCAGGGCCATCTCCCAGACACCGGCCAGCAGGATAAACATGGCGTTCAGTCCGGCCCCGGCCACGGCAGAGATCGCGAACAGCCGGCTGGCACGAAAACGGTCCGCCAGGCCGGTCGCGGCCACCGCCAGCGTTCCGGTGATGAAGCCCGTCTGGGTCGCCATGGTCAGCCAGCCAATCTCGGACGGCGACCAGCCAAGCGCCTGCTGCAGCGACAGCCCGACCCCGTTGACCGAAAACCACAGCGACGTGCCGAACAGCTGTGCCGCCACGATCACCAGCAGGGGGTGACGACGAATCCAGTGCGCCGTCACCGTACGCGACCGGTCATAGGCATCGAACCGCCCCGATCAGCGACTCGCGCCACGGATCCAGCGCTTGAGCAGGGCCACCAGCGCGCCCCCGGAGACGAGCCCCAGCAGGTAGATCCCGACGATCAGCAACGCCAGTGGCAGCGTCACATGCAGGGTCAGGAAATTCAGGGTCACCAGTCGCAGGTTCTGGATTGCAAAGATCGCGACCACCGCGACGAACACGATGATCAGCAGGGAGTAGACGTACCGCATGCGACCTCCCGGGTCAGTCGGGCCAAACGCTCAGGTTCGGGCGCCCCGGGGTCAGCGTCAACCGGCACGAGGCGGCGACCTCAAGGGTTTCCCCGAGTGTCGGGATGGCTGCAGTGCCCACGCAGCGGGCAGCCTTCGCACCGCGGCCGCGGGCGACAGCGCTCCTTGCCGTGTTCCACGATCAGCGCATGCAGGTCGTTCAGGGCGGCCACATCCGGCCCCAGCTCCGCCTCGACGTGCCCGCGAAGCTGATCGTAGGGCGCCTGCGCCTGCGGGACCTCCAGGCGCTCGAACAGACGCCGGGTATAGGCATCCACCACGAAGACCGGGCGGTCGAAGGCATACAGCGCGATATCATCGGCTGTCTCCGGGCCCACGCCCTTGACCCCCAGCAACGCCGAGCGCAACTCGGCCGTTTCCAGCGCGGCCAGTCCCTCGACACCGCCGGACACCTCCAGGAAGCGCAGCAGATGCCGCAGCCGGTCGGCCTTCACGTTGAAATAGCCGCTGGGACGGATCCGCTCGGCCAGTTCTTCCTGACCCAGCGCCATCAGCCCCGCGGGCGACAAGGCATCGATGGCGCGCAGGTTGTCCAGGGCCTTCTCGACGTTGGTCCAGCTGGTGTTCTGGGTCAGTACGGCACCGACCATCACCTCGAAGGCGGTATCCGCCGGCCACCATTGCAGGTCGCCGTACTCCGCGCGCAGGGCCTCAAGGAGTCGGGGAATCTGCATGCCGCTCTACCGCTGGCGACGCCCGCCCGGCTTGCCACCGCCCCCCGGGCGCCCGCCCGAGGGCTTCGCACCCCGGCCACCACCGCGGCCGCCGGGGGCTGCCGGCTTGCCCGACTTCTTCGGCGGCGAGGAACTCCAGCCGTCCTCGCGGGACGCGCGGCTGTTGCGCGACTTGCCCGCCGCCACCGGCTTGCCGGGGCGCTTGCTGTGGGGATCGCGGCGCGGCCCGCCGCGCCCGCGCGCGCGCACCGACTCCGGCATCGGCAGGTCCACCGCCGCGTACAGCCCGGCCACCTCGCGGCTCTCCAGGTCGCGCACCGCGCCGGTCTTCAGACCCCGCCCCAGGACGACCGGCCCGTAGCGCACCCGGATCAGGCGGCTGACCGTGACGCCGACGGCATCCCACAACCGGCGCACCAGGCGGTTGCGGCCCTCGCTGACGATCACGTGATACCAGTGATTGGCGCCGTCCCCGCCCTGCTCCTCCAGGCTGTCGAAACGCGCCGGGCCGTCCTCCAGCTCCACGCCCTCGCGCAGCATGTCCAGCGTGGCCGGCGGCACCTCGCCCAGCACGCGCACGGCATACTCGCGCTCCAGCGCCATGCTCGGGTGCATCAGGCGATTGGCCAGCTCGCCGTCCGTGGTGAACAGCAGCAGGCCGGAGGTGTTCAGGTCCAGCCGCCCGACCGCCACCCAGCGCTGCCCCTTCAGGCGCGGCAGGCTGGCAAACACCGGCCGCCGCCCCTCCGGATCGGAGCGGCTGCAGATCTCGCCGACCGGCTTGTGATACACGATCCAGCGGTGCGGATGCTCCGGGCGCCGCACGATGCGCCCGCGCACACGAATCACGTCGTGCTCGTCGACCTGATCGCCCAGCCGCGCGGTACGGTTGTTCACCTGCACCTCGCCGCGCTCGATCCAGCCCTCGATCTCGCGCCGCGAACCCAGCCCCCGCGCCGCCAGGACCTTCTGTACCCGCTCCGACATTCCCGGAACTCCAGCAACTCATTAAGATGGGCGCCACGATACACCAACAGGACGTTGCCATGACCGATTCCACGCCGGAAACCAGCCCCGTGAAGACGCCGCTCAACATCGCCGTGCTCACCATCTCCGACAGTCGCGACCTCGCCGAGGATCGCTCCGGCGACGCCTTGGTGGAACGCCTCGAAAGCGCCGGCCACCGCACCGCCGATCGGCGGATCGTGAAGGACGACGTCTACGCCATCCGCGCCGAACTCTCGCGCTGGATCTCCGATCCCGAAATCGACGCCGTGTTGACCACCGGCGGCACCGGCATCACCGGCCGTGACGGCACCCCCGAGGCCGCCTCGGTGCTGCTGGACAAGACCATCGAGGGCTTCGGCGAGCTGTTCCGCATGCTCTCCTATGAAGAGATCGGCACCTCCAGCCTGCAGTCGCGCGCCCTTTCAGGGGTCGCGAACGGCACCTACCTCTTCGTACTGCCCGGCTCCACCGGCGCCTGCCGCACCGCCTGGGACCGCATCATCCAGGCCCAGCTCGACGACCGCACCATGCCCTGCAACCTCACCATGCTGATGCCGCGCCTGACGGAGTCCTGAGGGAAATACGGATTTCACCACGAAGAGCACGAAGGCACGAACAAGGCCAAGCTCGAAAGCGGACCTGATTAGCAACGAGAGTCGGCCAGTCACGGAGATCCTCCGGAGGCGGCATAGCCAGCCGCAGGTCGCTGTAATCCGCGCCTTTCCTGGAATATCACCAGCGCCGCCCTTTACCCCTGCATCGTCATCCCGGCCGGAGCGTAGCGAAAAGCCGGGATCTCCCCCGTCGGGGCAACCCCTGCCGCCAGGATCCCGGATAACGATTACCGGGAAATCCGTCCGTACCGAAACGCGATACACCGTTCCCACAAGAAAAATGCCCAAAATGCTCTAAAAAAGCCTTTGGGCGTGCCGCTACCCCCTGTATCGGGTGCGGCGCTCACACGGATCTGCTTGTCGCCCTCCGACTAGAACAACGAAATGGAAGGACAACGCGATGACATCCCTGAACCCCCTCTCCAGTGTCGGCTTCGGTACCCGCCTGACGCTGATGATCCTGTCTCTCATCGTGGGCGCGATCCTCATCGTTGCCACCCTCATCTTCTTGCAGTACCGCGCCTCCTACACCGACGCGACCATCGACCGGCTTCACGCAATGGGCGAATCCAACGCCCAGTCCTTCAACGAATGGCTCCTGGGGCGGCAGGATGAAATGCGCTACCTCGCAGGCCTCGATGCAGCTCGCGGCATGGACCTCGATGAACTCGAGCACCTGATCGAGCAGATCGCGTCGCTGCGCGGTGAATACGACACGATCTTTGTCGTGAATGCCGACGGCATGGGCGAGGTCGGAGTGGCCTTCGACGGACAGGCGCGCGTCCTCAGCCGCGAGGAGGCGAACGATTTCAATGTGCCCGACCGGGCATGGTTCCAGAGCGCGATCAGTGGGGAGGACACCTTCTCGCGGCCGGTGGTTTCCCGCGCGACGGGCAATCGGGTCAGCACCGTCGCAATTCCGATCGAAGGACCGGATGGCGAACCAATCGCCGTGATGCGCGGGGCGGTGCAACTCGACACGATCTTTGATCGGGTCAACGCGATCGATCTCGGCGAAGGATCCGAGATCTACCTCGTAGACCGCGACCGGCATCCCGTGACACCGGTTGAATCGGCCCCCGATACGGACCAGCCAATCGACACCCGGGCTGCACAGGCGATCGCCGCGGGTGACAGTGGGGTCGGACGCTACCAAAACGCAATCGGGACTGCGGTGATCGGTAGCTTTACCGACATCCCCCTGCTTGGCTGGGGCCTGCTGATGGAGCTCGACGAAGGGGTCGCACTGGCCGAGCTGCAACGCGCGCTTTGGTGGGTCGTCGGCCTCACCATCGCCATCCTGATCGCGGCCTCGCTGATCAGCCTCGGGGTGATCCGCAATGTCCTGCGCACGCTGGGGGGCGATCCCGCCTACGCCTCGGACGTCGTCCGCCAGGTGTCGGAGGGCGACATGACCGTCCCGATCCAGCTGCGCAAGGGCGATGACTCGTCGTTGCTCGCGGCCATCGCCACCATGCAGTCCCGCCTGCGCGAACTGATCGGCAGCGTTCGCGGCCATGCCGAGGAAGTCGCCTCGGCCGCTACCGAGCTTTCACACATCAACGAAGAGACCGACAAGGGTGTAAATCGCCAGAACGCCCAGCTCAGTGACGCGGCCGCAGCGATCAACGAGATGACCGCGACCGTCGAGGAGGTCGCCCGCAACAGCCAGAGCACGGCAGATGTCGTGCGAGAAACCACGGAACAGGCCCAGAGTGGCCGCAACGTGGTCAGCGCATCGGTCACCTCGATCAACAAGCTCTCGAACGAGATCCAGAGCACCGCCGAGGTCATCACGGCGCTCAAGGGTGACAGCGACAATATCGGCGACATCCTGCAGGTCATCAACAACGTCGCCGACCAGACCAACCTGCTGGCTCTGAACGCCGCAATCGAGGCAGCGCGCGCAGGGGAAGACGGTCGTGGGTTCGCGGTGGTCGCCGAGGAGGTTCGCAACCTCGCCGTCCGCACGCAGGAGTCAATCACCGAGATTCAGCAGATGATCGAGGCGGTGCAGAAGCGTGCGGATCAGGCCGTAACGGCGATGGCCGCCAGCCAGACCCAGGCCCAGGATGGCGTGGATCAGGTCAACCAGGCGGGCACGTCGCTCGAACAGATTGTCGCCGCGGTCGAAAAGATCGAGGACATGACGCGGCAAATCGCGAGCGCAGCCGAAGAGCAGTCGGCTACCTCCAACGAGATCAACCGCAATATCCACTCGGTCAGCGAAGTCTCGGAGCACAACGCCACCAATGTCGTACAAATGGGTCAGGCTAGCGAGACCCTGGCCGGGTTGTCCGAGCAACTGCGCGAGATCGTCAACCGCTTCAAGGTCTGACGCCGATCAGGACGCGTGGGGGACATGGGGCCAGACGGTCTACCCCGCGCGCCCCCCGCTTTCGGGTCCGAAACACACCGGCGAGGCCCGCTCGTCGTTCGTCGCCTCCTCGGCGAGTTCGGCGTCGAGGAGTTCCCGCAGGACCGCCGCATCGCTGTGCTCCTCGTTTCGGGTGGCCGTCAGCGGGGTCAGGCGGCTACGCCGGGCATACCCCAGCAATCAGGCCCATGCATCGTCGGGAGCGGCCGCCAGTTCCGCCCGATACCGGCGACAGAATTCGGGCCAGCACGCCACGTTGTGGCCAAACCAGCGGCGCAGATCCGCGGACGGGGCGAGCGACTTTTCCCAGGCATCCAGCGCGAGCGCCGATTTCTTCACCCCGCGGGGCCAGAGGCGGTCGACCAGCACACGGGCCCCACCCTCGGGATCGACCGGATCGTAGACGCGCCGGATCCGCACCCGCTCCATGCCGCGATTACCGGTCCACGTGGGTCTGCAGCCAGTATTCGAGCAGGGCTGCGTGCCAGAGCTTGGAGCCCTGGATGCGGGTGAAGTACTGGTCCGGGGCATCCAGCAGCCTGTCGATGTAGGCCGGCTGATAGAGGCCGCGCTCGCGCGAGGCGCGCGAGGTCAGGATGTCGCGCATGAACTCGAGGAAGTCCCCGCGCACGTATTTGAGTGCCGGCACCGGGAAGTAGCCCTTGGGCCGGTCCAGCACCGCGTCCGGCAGGCGCCCGCGGGCGATGCGGCGCAGCACGTCCTTGCCGCCGTCGCCCAGCTTCAGGTGCGGCGGCATCGCGGCGGCCGTCTCCACCAGTTCGTGATCCAGGAACGGGACCCGCGCCTCCAGGCCGAAGGCCATCGTCATGTTGTCCACGCGCTTGACCGGATCGTCCACGATCAGCGTGGTCACATCCAGCGCCAGCACCGCGTCGATGAAGGAATCCGCGCGGTCGGTCTCGAGTTCGGCAAACTGCTCGCGCAGCCAGTCGCCGGTCACGTCGTTCGCCGGCGGGTGGCGCAGCATCTCGGCCATCTCGGGGTGGTCGCGGTCGAAGTAGTGGCGGCGGAAACGTTCCACCCAGTCGCCGTGACGGTCCTCGGCCATCTGCGGGTACCAGAAGTAGCCGCCGAAGACCTCGTCCGCGCCCTGGCCGGACTGCACCACCTTCACATGCTGCGAGACCTGCTCGGACAGCAGGTAGAAGGCCACCGCGTCCTGGCCGAACATCGGCTCGGCCATCGCCCCGACCGCCTCCGGCAATCGGGCCAGCACCTGGTCGTTGGGGATCAGCGTGGCCTGATGGTCGGTGGCGTAGCGCTCGGCGACCGGATCGGAGTATTCGAACTCGGAGCCCTTCTCCTCCGGCTGGTCCTCGAAACCGACGGTGAAGGTACGCAGGTCCTGGGCGCCCTCCTCCATCGCCAGCGCCACCAGCAGCGACGAGTCCAGTCCGCCGGAGAGCAGCACGCCCACCGGCACGTCGGCCACCTCCAGGCGCTTGCGCACCGCAGCGCGCAGGGCGTGTTCGATGCGCTCCTGCCATTCGGCGTCGGAGACGGGCTCGTCCGGGCGGTTCGCATGCAGGGCCCAGTAGCGTTGCAGCCGCTCCTGGCCGCGTGCGTCGATGCTCAGGTAATGCCCTGGCTCCAGCTTGCGGATGCCGCGCAGCACGGTGCGCGGCGCCGGGACCACGGCGTGCAGCGAGAACAGCATGTGCAGCGCCTCGGCATCCAGCTCGGCATCCACGTCGCCGGCCGCCAGTAGCGCCTGGGTGTTGGAGGCGAAGCGGATACCATCCCCCGTACGCGCCAGGTACAGCGGCTTGATGCCCATACGGTCACGCGCCAGCAGCAGACGCTGGGCATTACCGTCATACAGGGCGAACGCGAACATCCCGTGCAGACGCGCAACGATGCCCTCGCCCCACTCGGCATAGCCGCGCAGGATGACCTCGGTATCGCCGGTGGAGAAGAAACGATGGCCGCGGCCCTCCAGCTCGCTGCGCAGGGCGCGGAAGTTGTAGATCGCGCCGTTGAACACCAGCGCGAGCCCGGTCTCCGGGTCGAACATCGGCTGGTGCGCGCGCTGCGACAGATCCAGGATCGAAAGGCGCCGGTGCCCCAACGCGACCCGCCCGGAGGCCCACAGCCCGTCGGCATCCGGGCCGCGCCGTTCCAGGCAGGGCAGCATGCGTGCGACCGCCTCGCCGCTCGCACGCCGCTCGCCCCAGACGAATTCTCCTGCGATCCCGCACATCGATTCTTTCCTTGCTGGTTGGATTGGGGTCGGATTGCCACCCTGCCCGACACGGACCGGGCTTCGCCTGCAAGCAGGCTTGTATGTTTACCCGTGGCAGGCCTAGAAAGGGTCTGTCGGGGTGGAGGCCTCTGTCGAGGCTGCGCCGAAGGCGGCCTCCAAGGCCGCCATCAGGGCCTGGCTGGCCACACCGGCGCGATCCCGGTCCGCGTGCACGATGTAGAACGGCACCCGGTGGCGCGCCCCGGCCTCCAGATCCAATTCGACCAGGCGGCCGTCGGCAAGATCCCCCGCGATGCGATCCTCCGGCACCCAGGCGAACCCGATGCCCGAACGCAGGATCTCGCAGGCCGTGCCCATGTGCGAGACCGTCCAGCGCTGGTCCGCCTCGACCCAGCCGCCCTGGCCACCTCCCTGGTCGCCGGAATCGCGCACCACCACCTGGCGGTGTGCCTGCAGATCGCGCCGGGTCAGGGCCGCTTCCGCCTGGGCGAGGGGATGCGAGGGATGCGCGACGCAGACCATCGACAACTCGCCCAGACAGCTCCCGAGATAACCGGAAGGCAGTTCCGGCCCCAGCAGAATGTCCACGGCCGCTTCCCGGAGCATGTCCGGCCCCCCGCTCAGCACCACCTCGTGCAGCTGGATCCGGGTGGCCGGGTAGGCCTTCGAGAAGGTCTCCAGCGCCCGGATCACCGGCTCGCGCGGCAGCAGCTGATCCACTGCCAGCCGGATCTCGGATTCCACCCCTGCCGCCAGCGCGCCGGCCAGGTTCTCGATCTCCGCCGCCTCTTCGAGCAGATGCCCGGCCCGGCGCAAAAGCGCCTCGCCCGCCGGGGTGAGTACGGCCTTGCGGCCCTGCACCTCGAAGACATCCACCCCCAGCTGCTCTTCCAGCTTCTGCACCGCATGGTTGATGCTCGACGGACTCTTGTGCACCCGTTCGGCGGCACGCGCAAAGCCGCCGGCCTCCACCACCGCCTGCAGCATCCGCCACTGTTCAAGGGTGACACGCATCAATCGGCCCGCTCGGACAGGCCCATGGGGCCGCGCCCTGTCAGTGTTCGTCGGGGCATCCGCAACCCGGCTTGTGAGTGCGCGCATGCCACTCCTCGCGCAGGCGGGCATAGGCGGCGCCGGTCAGCAGTACCAGGTGTACGGTGGAGGGATAGATTCGGCCATCCAGGCGCAGGGTCTCGGTCAGTTCGGGGTGGCTGCCTTCGGGGATGTAGAAGAAATCCACGCCCTCGCGCAGCTGGTCCTTGCGTGCCTTGAACAGGCGAAAGGCCGTGCCCTTGGGCACCCCGTTCCAGTCGTCGATCTGGCGCAGGCTCAGCGTGGCATACCCGGCGTGAATGATCGGCTCGGGAACCGGACCGGCCGCGGAACCTTCCTGGCCGTGAAACCGTCCCGCGCTCCGGGGGTCTTCAACTGTATCGGTATCCATGCTGGCATTATGCACACACCGCCTTCGCGGCTCACCACGCAACCCCATTCAACCGGGACACGAAATGGAATTTCTGCAGGAATACGGACTCTTCCTCGCCAAGGCCGCCACGGCCGTAATCGCCGCGCTCATCGTGCTGAGTGCGTTCGCCGGCCTGCTCGCCCGCTCGCGCGAGCGACGGCCGGACCGCCTGCAGGTCAAGCGCCTGAACGACCGCTTCGAGCGCATGGAGAAAACCGTGCGCCGAGCCGTTGAACGCCGCCGTGGTCGGCTCGAGCGCCTGCGCGCCTGGAGCCGTCGCAAGCTGGGGCGAGCCCACGATGCCCCGTCGCAGGCGGAAGGATCGGGGAGCGCGGACATGACGCAATCCGGCGATGCGCCTCCGGACGACGGTTCGACGACCGAACGCCCCCGCGTGTACGTGCTGCGTTTCGACGGCGACATCCGCGCCTCCAGTGTCGAAAGCCTGCGCGAGGAAGTCACCGCAATCCTCACGATGGCGCGGCCGGACCAGGACCGGGCGATTGTCTGCCTGGAAAGTCCAGGGGGCCTGGTCCCCTCCTACGGGCTGGCCGCCGCCCAGCTGGCCCGCCTGCGCGAAGGGGGTCTGGACCTGACCGTGGCCGTGGACCGCGTGGCCGCCAGCGGCGGCTACATGATGGCGGCGGTCGGCCACCGCATCGTGGCCGCCCCCTTCGCGGTGCTGGGCTCGATCGGCGTGGTCGCGCAGATTCCCAATTTTCACCGCTGGCTGTCACGCAACGACATCGACATCGAGCTGCTGACCGCCGGCGAGTACAAGCGCACCCTGACCATGCTGGGCGAGAACACCGACGAGGGCCGCAAGAAGTTCCGCGAGCAACTGGAAGAGGCGCATGAGCTGTTCAAGACCTTCCTGGCCCGCTACCGCCCGCAACTGGACCTGGACCAGGTCGCCACCGGGGAACACTGGTACGGCGAACAGGCCCGCGAGATGGGGCTGGCCGACGAACTGCGCACCAGCGATGACCTGCTGCTGGAACTGACCCGCGAGGCGGACGTATTCGAACTGACCTATCACCGTCCCCAGACGCTGGGCCGGCGCATCACCTTCGCGATGGAATCGGTCCTCGAGCGCGTACTGCGGAATCAGGGGCCCGAGACCCGCATGTAGCGTCCCGCGTCGCAAGGAACGTTTCGCTACGGCAAAGCGTCCACCCTCCACGAGGCAAAGCAACCAAGGAGCCACTCATGAACCGGAAAAACCGTCCCGTAACCCGACTGCTGCTGATCCTGCTGGCCGCCGTCAGCCTGCTGGCCCTCCCCCTCGTCGCCGGCGCGGATGACAACCTGCCGTGGGGTTCCGCCGAGAAGATGGATCGCCCCTACGAGCCCCGCAAGGTGGTCTATGACGTCTACACCAGCAGCCCGCGCGAGCTGGAAATGGTGCTGGATCGGGTGAGCATGCTGAACAATGTCTACGAGGCCGACCCGTTCGAATCGCACATCGTGATGGTGCTGCACGGGCAGGAAGTGCCTTACTTCACCCGCGACGAATTCGACGAGCACGAAGAACTGATGCGCCGCGCCCGGTCGCTGACACAGGCCGGCAATATCGAGTTCCGCATGTGCGAAGCCTCCGCCCGCCTGCGCGGGATCGAGCTCGAGGACATCCACGGCTTCGTGAACGTCGTGCCGATGGCCGACGCCGAGATCATCGAACTGCAGCATGAAGGCTACCTGCTGATGCAGTGACGCAGGCCTCGGCACCTGCCGCCCTCTGGCGGACGCCGGAGCCTTTTTTCCGGCCGCTCGAACATGGCCGGCGTCCGCCCGCCCCGGCAGACTGCCCCCCCGAATTCAGGCCCCGAACCGACCATCGTCGCGAGGGGCCCTGCAAAATCTGTATCGATCGTCTACCTTCCCCGCCTTGGGTTTTCCACGCAGGTGCAACCCGGGGCAACGCCCCACCGCTCTCCGGCCCGACCTGTTCGATTCTCCCCGAGACAAGGACCTCGTCATGAAAAAGACTCTGCTCACTGCCCTGCTGCCCCTGGCCCTGACCGCGACACCGGCGCTGGCCGTCGACGTCCCCGGCATGATCGCCAAGGCCAGCCCGCATTCGGCCTCCGAGACCCTGGATCGGCTGGAGAACGCGCTCGCAGCCAACGACGTCGGCGTCGCCCTGCGCTGGGACCATGCGGCAAAGGCCGACGGTGTGGACATCGACCTCGGTCCTACCGAACTCCTGCTGTTCGGCAACCCGGCACTGGGCAGCCACATGTTCACCAGCCAGCAGACCGCGGGCATCGACCTGCCGATGAAGGCGCTGGCCTGGACCGATGACGACGGCCAGACCTGGCTGGCCTACAACGACCCGGAATGGATGGCCGAACGCCACGGAATCGACGACCGGGACGACATCCTGGACACCATGAGCAATGCGCTGGACAACCTGACCAACGCGGCCATCGCGGAGGACTGAGCCCTCCTCGGGGTCACATGCAACCAAGTGTCCCCGGCCGCTCGCAGCGGGCGGGTGATTCGCTATAGTGAGGCTTCCACCCGCACCGGGAGCCGACGTGGATCACCCGTCCCCTTCCAGCCAAACTACACCGCAAACCCGCGAGGCGCCCATCCTCGGCTGGCGCGAATGGGTCGGGCTCCCCGATCTCGGGATCCCCGACATCAAGTGCAAGGTCGATACCGGCGCGCGCAGCTCTGCGCTCCACACCTTCCACATCGAGCCGTTCACCCGGGACAGTCACGAATGGGTACGCTTCGGCATTCACCCTCACCAGCACGACGCCACAACCGAGGTCTGGTGCGAGGCCCCGGTACTGGACATCCGCCGCGTCACCGACTCCGGCGGACACAGCGGCGATCGCTATTTCATCGCCACCCGCGTGCAACTGGGCCCGCTGCTGTTGCCCGTTGAGCTTTCCCTGACCAGCCGCGATACCATGCTCTTTCGCATGTTGCTTGGCCGCGAGGCCATGCGGGGTCGCTTCCTGGTCGATCCCCAGGCCTCGTTCATTGCCAGCCATCGTCCGTCCACCCCGACAGCCCAGCAGGCGCCTGAATGAAACTCGGCATCCTCTCGCGTAACAGCAAGCTCTACTCCACCCGACGCCTGGTCGAGGCCGCCGACCAGCGGGGCCACGAGGTCCGTGTGGTGGACCCGCTGCGCTGCTACATGAACATCACCGCGCACAACCCGCAGATCCACTACAAGGGTGACATCCTCGACCAGTTCAACGCGGTCATCCCGCGCATCGGGGCGTCCATCACGTTCTACGGCACCGCCGTGCTGCGCCAGTTCGAGATGATGAACGTCTATCCGCTGAACGAGTCCGTCGGCATCTCGCGCTCGCGCGACAAGCTGCGCAGCCTGCAGCTCCTGTCGCGCCGCGGTATCGGCCTGCCGGTCACCGGGTTTGCACACTCGCCGGACGACATCGACGACCTGCTGGCCACCGTGGGCGGCGCGCCCTGCGTGATCAAGCTGCTGGAAGGCACCCAGGGCCTTGGGGTGGTACTGGCCGAGACCAAGCAGGCGGCCGAGAGTGTCATCCAGGCCTTCATGGGCCTGAAGCAGCACATCCTGGTGCAGGAATACATCAAGGAGGCCAAGGGCTCGGACATCCGCTGCTTCGTGATCGGCGACAAGGTCGTCGCCGCCATGAAGCGCCAGGCGAAGGAAGGCGAGTTCCGCTCCAACCTGCACCGTGGCGGCAGCGCCACGCTGTGCCGCATTACCCCGGAAGAACGCGCCACCGCCGTGCGCGCGGCCAAGGTGATGGGGCTGAACGTCTGCGGTGTGGACCTGCTGCGCTCCAACCACGGCGCAGTGGTCATGGAGGTCAACTCGTCGCCCGGCCTGGAAGGCATCGAGAACGCCTCCGGCAAGGACGTGGCGGGCATGATCATCGACTTCATCGAGAAGAACGCCAAGCCCAACCGGACCAAGACCAAGGGCCGCGGCTAATGGCGACTCCGCGGGCCGTTCGCAACGACCCGATCACGATCGGCGGCATCACCGTCCGCCCGGGCGAACGCCGCACGGTGGAGCTGGAACTGGGGGCGCTGTACACCCACACACCCACCAACATGCCGGTTCAGGTCCTGTGCGGCCGGCGCAAGGGGCCGGTGCTGTTCGTCAGTGCCGCCATCCACGGCGACGAGATCAACGGCGTCGAGATCATCCGCCGCCTGCTCAAGGTGCCCGCCCTGCGGCGCATGAAGGGCACCCTGATCGCCGTGCCCGTGGTGAACATGCACGGCTTCATCAACCAGAGCCGCTACCTGCCCGACCGGCGCGACCTGAATCGCTGTTTTCCGGGATCACAGAAGGGCTCGCTGGGCGCCCGGGTCGCGCGGCTGTTCATGCGCGAGATCGTCCAGCGCTGCACGCACGGAATCGACCTCCATACCGGCGCCATCCACCGGTCCAACCTGCCACAGATCCGCGCCAACCTGGACCATACGGAAACCCGCGAGCTCGCCCGCGCCTTCGGCGCACCGGTAATCCTCAACTCCGCGCTGCGCGACGGCTCCCTGCGCGAGGCGGCCGCGGAACGCCAGATCCCGATCCTGCTCTACGAGGCCGGCGAGGCCTTGCGCTTCGACGAGCTCTCCATCCGCGGCGGGGTACACGGCATCATCGAGGTCATGCGCCACCTGGAGATGCTCCCGGCCGTGCGCCGGCGCCCGCGCAAGGAGCCCATCATGGCCCGCACCAGCGGCTGGGTCCGGGCGCCGCAAAGCGGCATCCTGCGGACCTTCGTGCGCCAGGGCGATCGCGTCGTCCGCGACCAGACCCGGCTGGCCATCGTCTCCGACCCCTTCGGCGAGACCGAGACCGAGATCCTCGCCCCCGCCTCCGGCATCATCATCGGCGAACTCAACCTGCCGCTGATCAACGAGGGCGACGCCCTGTTCCACATCGCCCAGTTCAACCGCACCGACCTGGCCGTGGAACGCCTCGAGAGCTTCCAGGAAAACCTGGAGGCGAGCGACTATCCCTACGCCGATCCGCCCCCGCGCGAAGGCCCCTGAGCCCGCGCAGTCGCCGGAAGGTGGCGTCAGTGGCCGATATCCTCGTGCCACAGTTCGGGGTGGTTCTCGATAAACGACCGCATCAGTTCGCGGCAGCCCGGGTCCTGCACCACATCCACCTGAATGCCGTGCCCGCGCAGCCAGTCCTCCTCACCGAGAAAGGACTCATTCTCGCCAATGATCACGTGCGGAATACCGTAGAGAACGATGGCCCCGCTGCACATCGCGCAGGGCGACAGCGTCGTGTAGAGCGTGCACTCGCGGTATACCTGCGCGGGCTGTCGCCCGGCGTTCTCCAGCGCATCCATCTCGGCATGCAGGATGGCACTGCCCTGCTGCACGCGCCGGTTGTGTCCGCGCCCGATCACCTCGCCCCGGTGCACCAGCACCGACCCGATGGGGATTCCGGCCTCGCCCAGCCCCTCGCGCGCCTCGTCCAGCGCCATCTCCAGAAACGGATCCATCGTCGTCATCCAGCCACCTCCTCCTGCAGGACAGCCACCGACGATAGACGAAGTGGCCGCGCGACACCGAATTCGCTCGGGGGACGGAGTGTCGTCAGGGCTGGAAACTCAGACGTGGGCGCTGAAGTCGCCGCGGCGGGGCTGGCCGAGGAGGTAGAGGAAATCCGCCTCGCGCAGGTGCACGAGGGATTCGTGGTCGCCGGCCTCGAGATACACGTCGCGCTGCTCCAGCAGGCTTTCGTCCACCAGGGTCTCCAGCCCGAAGGCCGGCCCCAGGGCGGGGATGGCGCCGCGTTCGCAGTCGGCAAACACGCGGGCCACCTCGTCCTCGGTGGCCAGGCCCACATGCTCGCCCAGCAGCCGGTGCAGGCGTCCCAGTTTCACGCGGCGCGTGGCCGGCACGATGGCCAGGCGGTACTGCCCGTCCTCCTCGACCAGCAGCACCGCCTTGGCCACGGCGTCACCCGGCACATGGGCCGCTTCGGCCGTGCGGCTGGCCGAGTCGGAATGCGGATGGTGCACGACCTGGTAGGTCACCGCATGCTCGTCGAGAAAGTTGTTCAGGGTCCTGGAAATACTCATGGCGCGCCCTCCGGCAAGGCCTTAACCCGACTATAGACCCCACCGGCAACGCCGGCGGCTGCGCCCGACACCCGCGCCGGTACAATCGCACCCATGACCGCGTTCTCCGTCCTCGACCTGGCCCCGATCACCGCCAATGGCGACACCGGCCGGGCGCTGCACAACACCCTGGATCTGGCGCGCCACGCCGAGATGCTGGGCTTCCGGCGCTACTGGCTGGCAGAGCACCACAACATGCCCGGCATCGCGAGCGCCGCCACCGCCGTCGTGATCGGCCAGGTCGCGGCCGCCACCGAACAGATCCGGGTGGGTGCCGGCGGCATCATGCTGCCGAACCATGCACCCCTGGTGGTCGCCGAACAGTTCGGGACCCTGAACGCCCTGTACCCCGGCCGCATCGACCTGGGACTGGGCCGGGCACCCGGGACCGATCCGACCACGGCCCGCGCCCTGCGCCGTGCCCCGGACATCGACCCCGAGGAATTCCCCCGGGACGTCGCCGAGGTGCTCGGCTACCTGGACGATCCGCAGCCGGACCAGGTGATCCGCGCCATCCCCGGCGCCGGCCAGCAGGTGCCCGTCTGGATCCTGGGTTCCAGCCTGTTCGGCGCCCAGCTGGCGGCCCGCATGGGACTGCCCTACGCATTCGCCTCGCACTTCGCTCCCGGGCAACTGATGGACGCACTGGCGCTGTACCGGAATCAGTTCCGACCGTCCGCATGGCTGGACCGCCCCTACGCGATGCTCGGCTACAACGTGTACGCCGCCGACACCGACGACGCGGCCCGCACCCTGGCCAGCTCCATGGAACAGGCGTTCATCAGCCTGCGTCGCGGGCGCCCGGAACCGATCCAGCCCCCCGTCGAGGGCTACCGCGAGCGGCTCGACCGCGCCGAACGCGCGATCGTCGAGCAGACCATGGCCTGCTCCGCGATCGGCGCACCGGACACGGTGGAGACCGAGATCCGCCGGTTTCTCGAGCAGACCGGCGCTGACGAACTGATCGTCACCACCTCCACCTTCGATCACGCGGCGCGACGGCGCGCGCTGGAACTGACCGCGGCGGTACGCGACCGGCTCGCCGGGGACGCTCGCTAAGACGCGGTTCACCCGATTGGGACGAGTGCCCTATGCTTGGAACAGGGGCCGGCCAGGCCACGGGCATTCCGGACAAGGGGAACACATGCGGGTCAAGGTTCACGGCGTCACCATCGAATGCACCACCGGCGATATCGCCGCGCAGCGCGACATGGATGCGATCGTCAATGCCGCCAATGCCTGGCTGCGACCGGGCGGTGGTGTGGCCGGCGCCATCCACCGTGCCGCGGGCCCGGGGCTGGAGCGTGAATGCCAGCCGCTGGCGCCGATCGAACCGGGTCAGGCCGTTCTGACCGACGGCCACAACCTGCCCAACCGCTTCGTGATCCACTGCCTCGGGCCGGTCTACGGGCATGACGAGCCGGCCAGCCGACTGCTGGCCGACTGCTACCGCAATGCCCTGCTCCGGGCGGAAGAGGCCGGGGTCTACGGCATCGCCTTTCCGGCCTTGTCCACCGGGGCGTTCGGCTATCCCGTCGAGGAGGCCGCCCGGATCGCTCTGCAGACGGTCATTGGCGCCACCCCGCGTCTGGACGCCGTCGGCCACATCCGCTTCGTGCTGCACACCGAGGCCGATCTCGAGATCCACGCGCAGATCCTGGAAGAGCTGTCGGCATGACCGGCGCCGGGCACGCAACCGCCCCGTACACCCCTGGCCTGGCGCTGTTCACGGACCTCTACGAACTCACCATGCTTCAGGCCTACTACGAGGAGGACCTGCACGAACCCGCAGTCTTCAGCCTGTTCGTGCGCCGCCTGCCGCAGCGCCGCAACTATCTGCTGGCCTGCGGGCTGGACACCGTCCTGCAACAGCTCGAAGACCTGCGCTTCGAATTGTCGGATCTCGACTATCTGGCCGGCCTCGACCGCTTCTCCGAACGCTTCCTGCGCTGGCTCGAGACCTTCCGCTTCACCGGGACGGTCCGCGCCGTGCCCGAGGGCACCCCGGTGTTCGCCAACGAACCGATCCTGGAGGTCACCGCGCCGCTCCCCGAGGCCCAGCTGATCGAGACCCTGGTGATGAACCAGATCCACCTGCAGACGGTACAGGCGAGCAAGGCCGCGCGCCTGGTGACCGCGGCCGGAGGGCGGCAGGTCGTCGACTTCGGCGCCCGCCGCATGCACGGGCTGGACGCCGCCCTGAAGGGCGCGCGCGCCTTCCATATCGCCGGCGTCGCCAGCACCTCCAATGTCCTGGCGGGCAAGCGCTACGGTGTGCCGGTGAGCGGCACCATGGCCCACAGCTACATCCAGGCGCACGAGGACGAAGCCGAGGCCTTCGCCGCCTTTGCCCGCCTCTATCCGGACACGGTGCTGCTGGTGGACACCTACGACACCCTCGAAGGCGTGCGCCGTGTCATCCAGCTCGGCCATGAACGGGGCGAGGCCTTCCGCGTTCGCGCCATCCGCCTGGACTCCGGTGATCTCGAAACACTGGCCCGGCAGACCCGGGCGATGCTGGACGACGCCGGACTGCAGCAGGTCGGGATCTTCGCCAGCGGCGGGCTCGACGAACACGCGATCACCGACTTGCTGGCACGGGACACACCCATCGACGCCTTCGGCGTCGGCACCAGCATGGGTATCTCCACCGACGTGCCGGACCTGGATATCGCCTACAAGCTGGCCGAGTACGCCGGAGAAGGCCGCCTCAAGCTCTCCAGCGGCAAACCCATCCTGCCGGGCGCCAAGCAGATCTTCCGACGCCAGGAAGGCGGCCGGTTCGCGGGCGACATCATTGCCCGTCAGGCGGAAAACCACCCCGGGGAACCGTTACTGCGGCCGGTGATGCACGAGGGCCAGCGCCTGCCCGCGCATCCTCGCGACCTGGACACGCTGCGTGACCACGCGCGGGAACAGCGGGCGCAACTGCCCCCCGCGATCCGCGCCATCGAGCCCGCGGAGACACCCTACCCCGTGTCCGTCAGCCCGGCGCTACAGGCACACCAGGATGCGGTCACCCGCGCCATACGCGCCCGGCACGCCACATCCGGCCAGCGGCAACACCAAGGGGGAGTCTCATGACGGACGATCCACGCCACCAGCTTCAGACGGGGGACGCACTGCTGGTCGTCGACGTACAGAACGACTTCTGCCCCGGCGGGGCCCTGGCCATTGATCACGGCGACACCGTCATCCCGGTGCTCAACCGCTGGCTTGAGGCCGCGGACGCGCTGGGACTGCCGGTCTATGCCTCCCGCGACTGGCACCCGGCCGGACACCCGAGCTTCCGGGAACAGGGCGGCCCCTGGCCTCCACACTGTCTGCAGGACTCGCCCGGGGCCCGGTTCCATGCGGACCTCGCGCTGCCTGCCGGCGTTATCAAGGTCACGAAGGGAACGCGCTTCGACCATGACCAGTACTCCGCGTTCGACCAGACCGGCCTGGCCGAAGAACTGCGGAAACGGGGCGTGACGCGGATCTGGCTGGGCGGGCTGGCCCTCGACGTCTGCGTGGCGGCAACAGCCGTGGACGCGCGCAACAACGGCTTTGACGTCCACCTGATCCCGCATGCCGCGCTGCCCGTTACGCCGGAGGGCGGCGCGGAGGCCCGAAAAAAGATGAAAGCCGCCGGCGTGGAGATCGCGGCGTATGCCTGAACCGAACAAGATGCCGGTCCAGCTGATCACCGTGGACGAGGTGGTCCGGGCGGCCGACGACCTGGCACACCAGGTCCTGGACAGCGGCTTCCAGCCGGACTGCATCGTGGCGATTGCCCGCGGCGGCTTCATGCCGGCGCGTTTTCTCTGCGACTTCCTCCGCGTGCACAAGCTGCTGAGCCTGAAGGTGGAACACTACACCTCGGGGGCCCGCGAGAAACAGCAGGCAGCGGTCACCATCCCGCTCGCCGGCGACGTGCGCGGCGAACGGGTCCTGCTGGTGGACGACGTCAACGACTCCGGGGACACCCTGGCGACCGCCCGCCCGCACCTGGAGGGCTTCCAGCCCGCCGCGGTACGTACCGCGGTGCTGCACGAAAAGGCCGGAACGTCCTGTCGCGCCGATTTCCACAGCCAGGCGGTACAGGAGTGGCGCTGGATCCTCTATCCCTGGGCGGTCATCGAGGATGTCGGCCAGTTTGCCCGCGAGATGGACCCGGCCCCGAACAGCCCCGCCGACCTGCACGCCCGCCTGCAGCAGGACTACGGCCTCGCGCTGAGCACCGCCGAGCTGGATCGCGTGATCCGCTACAACCGGCTCGACTACTGAGTGCGCGCGCGAACGGGGCCGCAGCTCCGCCCATCCCCTCGTCATTGCGAGGCCCCCGCAGGGGCCACGGCAATCGTTTGGAGAGGCCCCCGGATCCACCCGGCCACCGGGGCCAGCACGGAGATCGCCACGGCGCCGCGCGCCTCGCGATGACAGTGGGGTTCCTGCGCCGTGGCGCGCCCCGCAGCACAAGCCGCCGCCACCGAGTGCCCTTTCAGCACCTCGGGCTTGGCATCCCACGCCGCGCGAAGGATCATACGCCCTGGCGTCCGCGCGGACGGACCCCCTGATCGCAACCCATCCAGCATCGAGACCGCCCATGTCGTATCTCAAGGATTTCCCCAGCCCGGAAGGCTACTTCGGCGAATTCGGCGGCGCGTTCCTGCCACCGGAACTGGAACCGCATTTCGCCGAGATCAATCACGCCTACCGCACCCTGGCGCGCTCGGGCGACTTCCTGAACGAGCTGCGCTACATCCGCAAGCACTATCAGGGTCGCCCGACGCCGGTGTACTACGCCCACAACCTGAGCCGCTCGGTAGGTGCGCATATCTACCTCAAGCGTGAGGATCTGAATCACTCCGGCGCGCACAAGCTGAACCACTGCATGGGCGAGGCGCTGCTCGCCAAGCACATGGGCAAGAAGAAGCTGATCGCCGAGACCGGCGCCGGACAGCACGGCGTGGCCCTGGCCACCGCGGCGGCCTACTTCGGCATGGAGTGCGAGATTCACATGGGCGAGATCGACATCGCCAAGGAGGCCCCCAACGTCACCCGCATGAAGCTGATGGGGGCCCAGGTGGTGCCCGTCTCCTTCGGCGGCCGCTCGCTGAAGGAGGCCGTGGATTCGGCCTTCCAGTCCTACCTGTCGCAGGCGGACGAGGCCCTGTTCGCGATCGGTTCCGTGGTCGGGCCGCACCCGTTCCCGCTGATGGTGCGCAATTTCCAGTCGGTGGTGGGCATCGAGGCGCGCGAACAGTACCTGGAGATGAGCGGTGGCGAGCTTCCGGACCACGTGGTCGCCTGCGTCGGCGGCGGTTCCAACGCCATGGGCATGTTCGCCGGCTTCATCGAGGACGAACAGGTGCAGCTGAACGGCGTGGAACCGCTGGGGCGCGGCACCAAGCTCGGCGAGCACTCCGCCACCATGACCTATGGCAAGCCGGGCATGATCCACGGCTTCAAGTGCATGCTGCTGGCCGACGAGGAAGGCAACCCGGCGCCGGTGCACTCGATCGCCTCCGGGCTGGACTATCCCGGCGTCGGCCCGGAACACTCCTACCTGAAGACCACCGAACGCGTCGCCTACCACGCAATCAACGACGACGAGACCCTGGACGCCTTCTACCAGCTATCGCGGACCGAAGGGATCATCCCGGCGCTGGAAAGCGCGCATGCCGTCGCCTGGGCCATGAAACACGGACGCGAGAACCCGGGCACGACCATCCTGGCCAACCTCTCCGGACGCGGCGACAAGGACATCGACTACGTCGCCCGCGAATTCGGCCACGGATAGCCCCTGCCACGCGGGGAACAAAATACCCGGGCGGGCACGCCCCGCCCCGGCCCGCCGGAACTTCACACCCGGTCCGGGCGGTCTCAACCTTGCAGGCATGCGCATAAGGGAGGGCACGCGATGGCGGGCGGATGGGCAAAGGACGGAGCGGAGCAGGAGCAGATCGACCACACCGTGGAGGATGCCCTGCAGCGCGTGCGCAGCGAACTCCCGGCCGGCGAAAGCCTGCGCGAATGCGAGGAATGCGGCGCGCGGATTCCCGAGGGACGGCGCCAGGCCCTGCCGGGCGTGCGCCTGTGCATTGCCTGCCAGGAGGCGCAGGACGCCGAGCACCACGCGACCAGCCCCTACAACCGCCGCGCCTCCAAGGACAGCCAGCTGCGCTAACTACAGGTACTTCATCCGCGCCCGCAGGGCATCCGGGTCGGACACCACGTCCTGCAGGCTGGCGCCGTCGTCGAGGCTCCCCACCACCAGGCCCTTGCCCGAAACCGGGATCACGCTGTCGATCTGAAAGCGCCCGGTCGTCCCCCGCAGGAAGCACTCCTCGTCGAAGAACAGGCGGTCACCATCGGGACCGATCTCGTCGGACTCGAGCGTATCGAAACCGATCAGCCGCGCGATATCCGCGCGCCCTTCCACCTCCACCGCCTCGATCGTCTGCTTCTCCGGGTCGATCAGCAAGGCCTTCATGCACATCTCCTCTGCACCATGGATTGATCCCGCGTTCTACCGTACCGGCTGGGGCCGCACGGGGCCACCGCATCGGCCGCCGTCTGCCCCCTATACTCGCAGGAGGTGCCCCGACGGAGGCTGACCATGACCCATACGGCCTATATCTCGCACCCCGACTGCCTGCTGCACGATCCGGGTCCGACCCACCCGGAACGCCCCGGCCGGCTGCACGCCATCCGCCATGCCCTGCTCGACGAGGGCCTGCTGGAAGGCCTGATCCTGCTGGACGCGCCCCCGGCCACCGACGCGCAACTCGGGCGGGTCCACAGCCCGGCGCATGTCGCCCGGATACGGGCCAGCGCCCCGGCTCCCGGGCAGCAGACGATGCTGGACGCGGACACCGTCATGAGCAAAGGCTCGCTGACGGCCGCGCTGCACGCGGCCGGAGCCGGGGTGGCGGGCGTGCGGGCCGTCATGGAAGGGGAAGCCGACCATGTCTTCTGCGCCGTCCGCCCGCCCGGCCATCACGCCGAACGCGAGCGGGCCATGGGCTTTTGTCTGTTCAACAACATCGCGGTGGCGGCCGCCCACGCGCTGGCGCACTACGGCCTCGCGCGCGTGGCGATCGCGGACTTCGACGTCCACCACGGTAACGGGACCGAAGACATCTTCCGGGAGGAACCCCGGGTGCTCTACTGCTCTTCCTTCCAGCACCCGTTCTACCCGGGCACGCCGCTGGCCGAACGCGATCACCTGATCCACACGCCCCTGGCCGCCGGCACCGACGGCGCAACCTTTCGCGCCGCGATCGAACGCGACTGGCTGCCCGCCCTGGATCGCTTTCAGCCGGAGCTGGTGCTGGTCTCGGCCGGGTTCGACGGCCACCGGGACGATCACCTGGCCAGCCTGCACCTGGCGGAAGACGACTTCGCCTGGGTTTCGCGCGCCCTGGTCGATGTCGCCGCGCGCCACGCTGGCGGGCGCCTGGTCTCCATGCTGGAGGGTGGATACGACTTCCCGTCGCTCGGGCGCAGCGCGGCGGCCCATGTTCGAGCCCTCTGCGAGGTGTCGCGCCGCTGAGGCGCCGGGCCCCTCCCTCACGCCGGTAAAACGCATTCTGGACCGGCCCTTTGCATTTTTGTGGTGCAGTGTCTTTACTCGACAGGGTTGCGACGGGCCGACATTCGGCCGATCCATGCGCCAGGAGAAGAGCCAAGGAGGAGACCGTGAGCGAGAATCCGCAGGACCTCGAAAAGCAGAAAGAGGCACTGGAAGCCGAATACGACACCGAACACGAGATTGGCGAGCAGAATATCAACCCGCTGGGGCTGGACCTGCACAACCCGGTCTTCGTGGTCAGCGCATTCCTGATCGTCGTATTCGTCATCCTGTCCCTGATCTTTCCGGAACAGGCCAATGAACACCTCGACGCCACGCGCCAGTGGATCGGCCGTACCTTCGACTGGCTGTTCCTGTCGGCCGGCAACATCTTCGTTCTGTTCTGTCTGGCCCTGATCCTGCTGCCGATCGGGCGCATCCGCATTGGCGGTCAGGACGCCAAGCCGGAGTTCTCCGTGATCTCCTGGTTCTCCATGCTGTTTGCCGCCGGCATGGGTATCGGCCTGATGTTCTGGAGCGTGGCCGAGCCCGTCGGCTACTTCACCGAATGGTTCGGCACACCCCTGGGCATCGAAGGCGGGACCGAGGAATCCCGCCAGGCGGCGCTGGGCGCAACCATGTATCACTGGGGCCTGCATCCCTGGGCGATCTACGCGGTGGTCGGCCTGGCGCTCGCGTTCTTCGCCTACAACAAGGGCCTTCCGCTGACCATCCGTTCGGCCTTCTATCCCCTCCTCGGCGAGCGCGTCTGGGGGCCGATCGGCCACGTGATCGATACCCTGGCCGTACTGGCCACCATGTTCGGCCTGGCCACCTCGCTGGGCCTGGGGGCACAGCAGGCCGCCTCGGGAATGGAATTCCTGTTCGGCATCGACTCCGGCCTGAATACCCAGGTCGCCATCATCATCGGCGTGACCATCATCGCCCTGCTGTCGATCATGCGCGGCATCCATGGCGGCGTGAAGGTCCTGAGCAACATCAACCTGCTGTTCGCCGCGCTGCTGCTGCTGTTCGTGATGGTGGCTGGAGGCATCCTGGCGTTCCTGTCCAGCGTCGGCACTACGGTCGGCGGCTACGTGCAGTACATCCTGCCGCTCAGCAACCCGGTCGGGCGCGAGGACGAGACCTTCTACCACGCCTGGACGATCTTCTTCTGGGCCTGGTGGATCTCCTGGTCGCCGTTCGTCGGCATGTTCATCGCGCGCGTCTCCCGCGGGCGCACCGTGCGCCAGTTCGTCACCGCCGTCTTGCTAGTGCCGACCCTGGTCACAGTGATCTGGATGAGCGCCTTCGGCGGCTCCGGTGTGGACCAGGCACGCGAGGGGATCGGCGCCCTGGCCGACGGCATCTCCGACTCGTCACTGGCGCTGTTCCAGATGCTGGAACACCTGCCGTTCACGGCGATCACCTCGTTCCTGGCCATCGCCCTGGTGCTGGTGTTCTTCATCACCTCGTCGGATTCCGGTTCGCTGGTGATCGATTCCATCACCTCGGGCGGCAAGACCGATGCCCCGCAGTCCCAGCGCCTGTTCTGGGCCACCACCGAGGGCGTGGTCGCCGGTGTCCTGCTGGCGGTTGGCGGGGCCGCGGCCCTCAACGCCCTACAGGCCGGGGCGGTCAGTACCGGCCTGCCGTTCGTCATCGTGCTGCTGCTGATGTGCATCAGCCTGATGAAGGGGCTGTTCCACGAACTGGCCCTGATCCGCATCGAGGAAGCCAGGACCTGACGACCGCCACGGGCCATCCAGGGCCTTCACTCCACCCCGCGCCCGCCCGTCCGGCGGCGCGGGGTTTTTTCGTGCGGGACAACCGCCCCCGGGATCGGGCATCCTCTCGCGAATGAATCCGTCCACCCTGCCATGAGCCTGCGTAAGGCCATCGCGCGGCACCCATTGCTGGCCGGCCTGGTCTTTCAGGCCGCGCTGATCCCGCTCGCCCTGATCCTGGCCCGCGTTGCCGGGATCCCGCTGGCCGAGCGGATCGAGTGGAGCCTGGACGCCGCCGCCCTGGGCGCCCTCGCCGTACTGCCCATGCTGATCCTGCTAGGCGCGCTCGCCATCAGTGGCTGGGAGCCCTATCGTGCCCTGGCCGATCAGGTGCGGGATTTTGTGCACCAGCTCTTTCGGCACGCCCTGCCCGGTGCCGTGCTGCTGATCTCCATCCTCGCGGGCGTGGGCGAGGAACTGCTGGTGCGGGGTGTGCTGCAGGGGTGGCTGACCGAACGCTGGTCCGCCGAGTGGGCCATCGTCGCCGCCGCGGTGATCTTTGGACTGGCCCATTCGATCAGCCGCCTGTATTTCGTGTTCGCCACGATCATCGGGCTGTACCTCGGGGTCCTGTACCACCTCACCGGCAACCTGCTGGTGGTCATCGTCACCCACGCCCTGTACGACTGGATCGTGATCCACCTGTACCTGCGTTCACGATCGACAGGATAGGTAGCGAACGCATCAGGCCAGCGCTGTCAATCGCGCGTCCGCAACATCTGCTCCATGAAGTGTCCCAGGCGGGCCGGCCGGCCGAGGTAGAACCCCTGCACCAGATCACAGTCCAGGGCCCGCAGACGGGTCAGCGTGTCCTCGTCCTCGACCCCTTCGGCCACGACCGTCAGGCCCAGTTTGTGTCCAAGGCCGACCATGGACTCCACGATGCGCTGATGCGGGGGACTGGCGCTGAGTTCGTGGACAAAGGTCATGTCGATCTTGAGTTCGTCCAGGGGCATGCGCAGCAGCCGCTCCATGGATGAATAGCCGATGCCGAAGTCGTCCATGGAGAGGCGCAGCCCGAGCCCCTTCATGCTGTGCAGGGCGTCGCGCGCGGTGGCATCGTGGCTCTCCATCACCGCCGTCTCGGTCAGTTCGATCGTGACCTGCTCGGGTGGCACGCCCCAGAGGTCCAGCGACTGGGCCACCAGGTCCACCACCTCCGGCTCCTGCAGATCATCCGCGGAAAAGTTCACCGACACCCCGACGCCCAGCCCGGCCTGGCGGTATTCGGCGCACTGGCGCAACGCGGTGTTGAAGACCCAGTGGGTCAGGCGCGGCATCAGATCGGTCCCCTCCGCCGCGCGCACCATGGTGTCCGGCCGGATCGCGCCATATTCCGGGTGATCCCAGCGCAGCAGGGCCTCGGCCGATTCCACCCGCCCCGAAGCCAGGGCGATCTGCGGCTGATACTCGAGGTGCAGGGCTCCCTCCTCGATCGCATCGCCCAGCTGCGACCACAGGTCGACACCCTCCAGCATCGTCTCGGCTGCGTCGGGGGCATGCAGGCGCAGGCGGACCCGTTCACGCCGAGCCTTGCGCATCGCCGCACAGGCCTGGGCCAGCAGGGTCGGCGGGGCTACGGCGCGCCCGCCCCGGGACAGGGCCAGTCCGACCCGCGGCCACAGGAGCACCTCGCGCTCGCCGCAGGGAAAAGGCTCGCCCAGCACCCGCAGCATCTTGTGGCCCGCCAGCTCGGCAAATCCGCTGCCGTCCACATGGGGCAGCATGCAGGCGAGCTGGTGGCGTCCCATCATCCCGACGAACCCGCCCGGCAAGGCGGTCGCCAGGGCCTCGCCGGCCTGGCGCAGCAACCGGTCCGTCACGTCATAACCCAGGGCGGCATCAATATCGCCCAGGCCCTCCAGATCGACCACGGCCAGGGCCGGAGAACGCGCACCGCAACCCGCCTGCAGGCGTTCGAGAAAGGCTGGATAGTCCGACAGATTCGACAACATCGCTGGGCTCCGGCATTGCGCCCGCGCGGCGCCTCCAGGAAAAGACTGAATCCGTTCGGTCCGGCCGTGTGCCACGAACGCTGTAGCGGACCAGGAACCACTCACCTGGCACTGGGACGCCGGCCGCCGCTTGTAACCAAACCGGACGTTTTTTCAGTCTTTTCTAGAGATAATAGCGTGCAGGATCGACTCCGTAGGCCCCGGCCGGCAAATCGCGCACGATCTGCCGTTGCGCACCCTCGGATTCCGGGTCCGTCGACCCGAGGTCGAGTTCCAGCGGATCGGGGTAAGGCTGACGCTGCGGATCCAGGATGCGCATGACCCGAGGCATGAAGCGCTGGGTCCGCCGGTGGCTCAGGACGATGGCGACCTCGCCGCTGTCCAGCTCCACAAGACTGCCCACCGGGAACAGCCCCACGCAGTGCGTGAACTGGTCGACCAGCGCCGAGTTCAATCCCCAGCGGCCATGCTCGCGCAGTTCCTTGAGCGCCTCGAAGGGCGTTCCCGCCAGGCGCCGATCCGCCAGCAGTTCCTCGTAGGAGTCCACGATCGCCGCCATCCGCGCGCAGGCGCTGATCTCGTTGGCCACCAGCCCCCGCGGATAGCCGCGACCGTCCTCGCGCTCGTGATGCTGAAGGACGATATCGCAGACCTTATCGGGGATGCCGTGGGAGCGCTGCAGGATCTGCTCGCCGTACTCCACGTGCCGCTGCATCTCGCGGCGCTCGTCGGGGGACAGCCGCTTTCCCCGCTCCAGCAAGGCCGGGGACAACTGCATCTTGCCCACATCCATCAACAGCCCGCCCAGCCCCAGGATCGACAGCTCGCCACGGTCCAGTCCCAGGTGCCGTCCCAGTGCCAGCAGATGCACGGACACCCGCAGGGAATGGTCGTACAGGACATCGCCGGAATCGCGCAGTCGGGCCAGCAACAACAGAGCATCGGGATTGCGCTCCACGCTCTCGCGCAGCGCCTCCGAGGCCTCCCGCGCCGCCGCGACGCGCACCCCGGGATTGCGCTCCATCTCGGTCCGGATGCGATCGAGAATGGTACCGGCCGTGGCCCAGGCCTCGCTTGCGGCCGGGAGTTCCTCGTCCACGCTGCACTGATCGCGGTAGACGGTCATTCCCCGAAACTGGGCGGCCTCGGCGCGACCGGGAACGGCTTCGGTCAGCGCCGCTTCGCGGGTGGCGGGCGCAAGTCGGGTCAGCGACTCCGGGGCACTCTTCTCCCGGTCCACGAACACGTGGCGACAATGGCGGGCCAGCTCGTCGATGTCCTCCTGCGAGCGGATCAGAATGCCCTCGACCCAGTACGGCGTATCCCGCCACGGGCGGTCGAGCTGGCTCACGTACATGCCAACCCGAATCTCCTCAACGGAAATCTCCTGTTGTATCAATCCCCAGGACATGCCAGGAATACTCCGGTCATCATCCGGCGATCTCGCGACTCGCCTCCTATGTATTGTTTCTAGACCACCCCCCCCACCTAAGCCAGCCCGTTAGTGCGCCGGCCGTGAATCGCTAACGCTCGGCGCCCCGAACCCGTGCACGCGTCACGGTTTTGCGGGAGGATGGACCCGCAGCGACGACGACCCCACGCCGGAGTGCCCCATGCCAGCCGACCAGGACACCCTCCTTGGCTCCTCCCGCCAGCCGCTCAAGGCCTCCGGCAAATGGACCGGGATGGCCGGGCTGTCGATCGTGCAGCGAGAGCAGCTCGCCGAGATGGTCGTGCCGCGGGTGATCGAACACCTGGAGCGCTGCCTGGCGACGGCCCGCGACGAATGGGAAGCCGGACGCACCTGGGGCAATGTGACGGGCAATCCCCTGTTGTGGGCGAATGACTTCCGCATGTTCGAGAAGCGCGTGACCCGGGACTTCCAGGACGCCCTGATGGAGGACTTCCGCAGCCACGACTACCCCCCGCAGTACGAGTTCTCGGGGGTCGCGTTCGCGGATCAGGACGACGGTCTCAGCATCCTCGACGACTACCAGTCCACGCGGCGGTCGCTGCGGCACAAGCTGGAAGGCTCGATGCGCGAGAACAACCGCTACTCGCACTACGTGTTCACCCAGGCCGCGCGCGAAAAGGACCGCTTCGAGCATCCCAACTGGGCCCCCTGGTCACCGCTGCACTGGTACGAGCGCCTGATCGAGATTGGCGAACTGTACTTCGGCAAGACCGAGATGACCCTGGACCTGATGCGCTCCTACCTGGACTGCATGCAGAAGACCGCGGCCCCCACCCTGGCCTTCGTGGTCGAGGCGATCGAACACTGCGGGCTGATCACCGAGACACCGGCCGCCCCCGAGTCCAGCGAAACCCTTCGCCGCAACGCCTCGTGGAAACGCCTCGCCGGCGCACGCGATACCGACGCCTCCGCGGAACCGGACGCCGACCCCGCCACGACGACCTCCGGGTGGCGGCCCTCCACGCGCAAGGCCGAGGCCGACGAACCCGCGCGCATGCCCGACACCGAGGCCGACCCGGCACAGTGGGCCGCCTGGGCCTCGAACATGGTGCAGTCCCCGGTGTTTCGCCCGGTCGAAGGTCATGGCGGCGGGCAAGCGGCGGGCTCCGCGGGCTCCGGCAACGCGGCCCCGATGACGGCCTTCGTCATGCCCTCCGATCAGCCGGACCCGCGCGCTTCGCTGATGCCGTTCATCCACGACCTGCTGCAGGGGCTGTTCGACCACATCTTCCGCGAGGTGGGGTTCAACCCGGCCGTGCGCGCCGAGATCGGCGAGATGCAGTACCCGCTGGCCACCGCCGTCATCCGGGATCTCGGCTTTTTCCGCGACCGCTCGCACCCCTTGCGCCTGTGGATCGGGAGCCTGATCAACGTCGCCATACGCATCAATCCGGAGTCGGAACCCGACAGCGAGGATGTGGAACGCTACCTGGGCTGCATCCGGCGTTCCATCGAATACTTGCGCAACCGGGCCGACCGCCTCGACCGCGACAGCGCCGAGGTGCTGATGAACCAGTTCCTCGAGAGCGTGGAGAACGAGGACGCCCTCTGGCATGCCCGCCAGATCACCCAGATCGACCTGCCCAACGCCGAGGAATGGGCCGAGCAGGCCCGGCGCAATCTGGCGCTGGCCGCGCTGGAGACCGGGGCCGATCTCCCGGAGACCACCGCCGAGGAGATCTTCCAGTCCTGGGAGACCGTGCTGGCCGTGGAGCACGACGCCGGCGAGGCCGGGGAGGCCCTGCATCGCGTGCTGCGCCAGGTCGTGCGCCACATCTGCAACATGGCCACCGCCGCCGAGGTGAATCCGCTGGTGGCCGAGGCGAAGGAACACGCCCGCGCCGCAGGCCTGGGGGACGACCGCATCCGCGACCTGGTGCAGCACCTGGGCAAGGCCCACCTCTACCGCCTGCGGGCCCCGGAGGACGCCGAGCGCTTCGACCCGCGGGCACGGCTGCAGACACGCGAATCCGTGCGCTACGAGGACGACGACCCGACACTGGACCAGGACCGCGACGACGACCACGTCTTCGCCGCGATCGGGCTCGACATCGGAGACTGGTTCGAATTCTGCGACGACGCCGGCGAGAACCCGCGGCGCCTGGCCCTGATCTGGCGCGGCGACACGACGCGGCGCTTCTTCTTCCTGTCCCTCGACGGCGTGCACGCCCGCCGCCACAGCCTGCAGGGCGTGGCCCAGGAGCTGCGCCAGGGCCGCATGCGCGCGCTGCCGGAGGACAACCCGCTGGACGCCATTATCGAGGCCCCGGGGGGCTGAGCCCCCGCGCAGCCGGATCGGTCAGTCGCGCGCCTGGCGGATCGCCAGGGCCAGCTGGTTGCGCACCGCCTTCAGCGCCCGCAACACGCTCGGGTCCAGCGAAACGCCTTCCGGCAATTCCAGGTAGAGCAATCCCACACACCGATCCCGCACCGCCAGGGGCAGCAACAGGAAGCTGCGCGCATCCAGGGCCTGCCGGAACTCGTCGGGGATATAGCGGCTGATCGATGCCTCGTGGCTGTCGCTGATGACCAGATCCTTCTGCTGCTCCAGGGCGAGGGACAGGATGTCGCCCTTGCCCGCTACGCTCAGGCGCAAGCGACCGGACAGGGTCTCCGCGTCCTGACCAAACGCGGTATGGGCCACCAGGACCCGGTGCTCGCGGTCCGCCAGCATCAGCATGACCCGGCGCAGGCCCAGCGCCTGATACAGCGTCTCGAGCGTCGTCTGGACCAGCGCGTTCAGGTCGAACTCGCCGACCATGCTGTCCAGCATGTCGGTCAGGGCCTCCATCAGCGCCGCGGCCTGAACGGCGGGCTCCTGCCCGGCCCGCGGGAGCGCATCCCCGGCTCCCGGCTCGGGTTCCAGCGCCTCCGCTTCGCCGTCATCAATGCGTACCCCCAGGTTCGCCTTCAGGCGGTTCAGCGGTTCCCGACCTTCCGGCGGCAGCTTGACCACCGCCAGGAAGTGATCCATATGCTCGCGTCCCGAGCGGATCGCCCGCTGCATGCCGCGCGCATCCACGCCCAGGGCATGTTCATAGCGCCGGCGCAGATCGGTCAGCAAAGCCCCCTGCTGGTCGCGCTCGGCGCGGGTGATGCACTGGCCCATCTCGGAGGCCAGGGTCACGATGCGATGCAGGCGCTGATCGGCATCCCGGGCCGCCGGCAGGATGCCGGACGGAGCGCGCTCTACCGATGCCACCAGCTCGCGCGGGAAATTCCAGTCCTCCAGTACGCTGCGCGCCAGCGCCTCGTAGGAGATCCCCAGCACCTGGCGGGCGGCACTGTCCTCCCCCGTGCCCTGACCCACACGGATGCGGATCTCGTCCGCTTCCTCGGGCAGGTAGTACAGCACCAGCATGCGCCCGATATCGTGGAACAGCGCGCAGACGAAGGCCTGCTCGCTCTCCACCCCGCCAACCTGCTCCGCCAGATCGCGCGCCAGCATAGCGCTGAACAGCGTGCCGACCAGGGCCTCCATCAGGCGACCGGAATGCCGGCCGCCCTTGAGGTTTTCGAACAGCACCAGCCCGAGCGCGGCCGTGCGCACCTGCTCGAAACCAAGCAGCACGATCGCGCGCGACACCGTCCGGATATTGCCGCCGAAGTTGCTGTAAAAGGGCGAGTTGGCCAGTCGCAGCAGCTTCTGGGTGGTGGCGTAATCCTTCAGCACCGCGTTCGACAGCTCCGCCACCGAACGCTTCATGGTGTCATCGGAACACTGGGTAATCTCGCGGATGTGGCTGGAGATCCCGGGAAAATCCGGCTTGCGCCGGATCTTGCGCAGGATGAAATCCTGCGACCCGGCGTCCTGCGAGCCTTCCCCCTCCAGGGCCGCCACCAGTGCCTCGCGAAACTCTCGGGCCGAGGCAAAGCGTTCCGCCGGATCGGGGCGGGTCGCCCGCAGGATCAGGGCATCGAAGCGCTCGTCGCCATTACCGGTACGACCGGATGGTGGCTCCAGCCCCGCCGCCAGCATCGACTGCCGGATCGCCTCCGGATCCTCGCCTCCAAAGGCGCGTTCACCCGTCAGCATCTCGAAGAACAGGGCCCCCAGCGAGAAGACGTCAGAGCGTTCGCTGGCCGCTTCGCCTGCCAGCTGTTCCGGGGCCAGGTAGTAGGGGGTGTCCGGCAGGTGGCTCTCGCCACGGGCCGCGGCGTCGGGCAGCGCCATGCCCAGCCCGGTGATGCGTGCATGCCCCTCGGGGTTCACGGTCACGTTGGCCGGCTGCAGGGTCCCGTGCAGGATGCCCTGCTCATGGGCCGCCGCCGCGGCGTCCAGCAGCTCGCGCATCAGGGCCAGGCCACGATCAATCGGCAGCGCGCCCCCGGCCAGGATCCGGTCCAGGGTCTCGCCCTCGACGTACTCGAACACCAGGTAGACGCCCTGGGGGTAGCTCCCCGCCTCGAAGATCGGCGCAATATTCGGATGCCGGAAGCGGCTCAGGCGACGCGCGTCCGCGAGCAGGGCCTGACGGGTGAGGTCGTCGGCGCCCGCCTGGGTCAGCGTGCGAATCGCGACCTGCCGATCCAGTACCGGATCGTGCGCCACGTAGAGCCCGTCGCGGGTACTGGCACCCAGCGTCCGCAGAATGCGGAAGCGTTCAATCTCGGGAACCGCCATGTGCTCAGCCATCCGCCCGAACCCCGACCGCACCCCACCCCTGTCCAGGGCGCCTGCTCGCGCCCGGCATGCTCGGATCCATCCGTATCTCTCCCTAATTTACAGCGGGCCGGCCCCATCCCGGCCCTGCGCCGATATTCCGCGGAGGGTTGCCCCGCTCAATCGGCCGGGTCGCGCGCATGTTCCTTCAGGATATCCAGCGGGATCACCGCCAGGGTCTCCTCGTGCGTGGCGCGCAGAAACACCCCGGGCGCCGCCCCCGCCCGGTAGGCCTCCAGCCAGCGCGCGGCACACAGGCACCAGCGATCCCCTGCCTCCAGGCCGGGGAAGCCGAACTCCGGTACCGGTGTCATCAGATCATTCCCCTGCGCCAGGGAAAAATCCAGGAACTCGCGCGTGACCTCGGCACACACGGTGTGCATGCCCTGGTCGTCATAGCCCGTGGCGCAACGGCCGTCGCGATAAAAGCCGGTCACCGGGTCCCGGCCGCAGGGCTCGAGCGCCCCGCCAAACACATTCTTGGAGGGAAAAGGCTGCATGGAAAACTCCCCGTTCATGGTCCCTACAGCATAACGGACACCCCCCCGCCCCATGCGAGCGACTACTCGGCCCGCGGGAATTCAGTCGGCATCGGGCCAGCCCCATTCCACCAGGTGGTTCCGCAGATTCTCGGGCCGATAGTCGGGATCCCGCTGGTACCGATCGAGGACGCTGGGATGCAGTTCCGTCGGATACCCCGGCTGGTGCAATGGACGCCGATGGCGGCGGCGCAGGCGATAGATGTGCCGCCGTGAACGATGCAGCGGGGCCAGCGGATCGGGCCGCAGGGCATCGACCAGGTGCGGCTCCACCCGCAGGCCGGCCGCCCGCGCCTGGTCGATCATCCATGCGAGCGGCGCCTCGGACGCCAGGCGCCCGTCGGCATCCGGGGCATAGCCGCCCCCCACATCGGCGTGCACCCCGCTGAACCAGACCTGTTTGAGGTCCAGCCCCGGGCGCGGCTCCCACAGGGTCGGCTCGAAGTCGGCGCGGGTCTCGTCGATCGCCATCGCATGCCGCGCGATGCGCACGTTCGGACCCAATTTGGTGTCGTAGAATTCGTCGGTGCGGTCGAACAGCCCCAGCAGGGAGAACGGGATGCCCAGGGCGCCCACCGTATCCCAGACGCCGACAAAGCGGATCTCCCGCGAGGGATGCGCATACGCCGCCCGGAACTCGCGCGAGGCCGCCCCCTCCGGCGCATGGCTGGCCGCGGTCTTCTTGTAGTGACGGAAGGCCTGTTCGATCAGGCGCGCGTCCGGGCGCCTCAGGATGCCGCAGTTGTTGATCAGCCCGCACAGGCTGCGCACGGTGTAGGCACCGCGACTGAAGCCGAACAGAAAGATCTCGCTGCCGGGGTCGTAGTTCTGGACGATGTAGCGATAGGCATCCTGGATGTTCTTGTGGATGCCCCGCCCGGTCACGCCGCCCGTTACCTTCGCGTAGTACGCCCCGACACCCCAGTCGTAGAAGACCTGCTGGGGGTCACCACTGGCATCGGCGGGCGCGATGGCCCGCGCCAGACGCAGCACGTTGGTCGGCACGTCCGACTCGACGTCCTCCTCGGGGCGATTCCAGGTCCCGTCCGCGCAAATCACGATCCGTCGTGTCATCCGCCCGCCTCCCATCCTGTTCGTAATGACGACCGCAGCCGCCGTGGAGCCTGCGACTGATCAGGAGCCAATGTCGATCCGGCGCACTCCCGGCCGCGCGTCCTCCGCACGGCGGGGGATGTCGATCGTCAGCACGCCGTTTTTGAACCGCGCCTGGATCGCATCGACATCCGCATCCCCCGGCAGGCTGAGGATCCGGCGGAACTGCCCGTAGGCCCGCTCGACCCGATGATAGCCCTGGTCTTCTTCTTTGGTCTCCTGGCGCTTCTCGCCGGAGATGATCAGGTCATCGCCGTCCACCGTCAGGTCGATCGCGTCCTCCTCGATGCCCGGCACCTCGACGGTGATCCGGTAGGCTTTGCGACTCTCGGCAATATCCACACTGGGCTTGAGCAGCAGCGAGGCCGTATCACGCCCGCGCCCGCCGAGAGCGGCACCGAAGAAGTCCTCGAACATCCGGTCCATCTCCCGGTGCATGCGCATCAGCGGATCACGCATGTGCACCTCCGACATCTCGCCACGCGCCGGAACCACCTCCGGGTTCGCCGCCTCCTCGCGCTTGAACCAGTTCCACGGCTTCAGCTTTTGCAGGTCCATGATCATCACCTCCGGTAGAAATCCAACCCTGTCTAGCGAATTAACTAGGTCGCCCAAAGGGACTTTTCAAGCCCGGTGAATCAAGCCCTTCGAAAGTCGGCCAGCCGCACCGACTGCCGCCGGGCACCCCAGGTGCCGGGGCGGGACTCGAAGACACCCGGGACCGATGCCCCGCAGGCGTTGCAACAGCTATCGGCGGTCAGATTCCAGTCCGACAGTTCATACCAGTCGCGCCCGATCAGGCGTTGCCCGCACCCCGCACACCAGGTGCTCTGGCCGTCCGCATCGTGCACATTGCCGGTGTACACGTGATGCAGGCCCTGCTCACGCGCGATCCGGCGTGCCCGCTGCAGGGTCTCGATCGGCGTGCGCCGGTGTTCCGTCATCTTGAAATCCGGATGGAAGGCCGTGAAGTGCAGCGGCACATCCGGCCCCAGATGTTCCAGGATCCATTGCGCCATCGACGTAATCTCCGCGTCGCTGTCGTTCTCGCCGGGGATCAGCAACGTGGTGATCTCGACCCAGGTATCGGTCTCGTGTACCAGCCACTCCAGGGTGTCGAGCACCGGCTGCAGATGCGCCCCGGTCAGCTTGTGGTAGAAGCGCTCGGTGAACGCCTTCAGATCCACGTTCGCCGCGTCCATGGCGGCAAAGAACTCGCCGCGAGCCTGTTCGGTGATGTAACCGGCGGTGACCGCCACCGAGCGGATGCCCCGCGCACGGCAGGCAGCCGCGACGTCGATGGCGTATTCATGGAAGATCACCGGGTCGTTGTAGGTGAAGGCCACCGCGCGGCAACCCAGCGCCTCGGCCGCGCGGGCGATGGTCTCGGGATCGGCACGGTCCGCCAGGGTGTCGATCTCGCGCGACTTGCTGATATCCCAGTTCTGGCAGAACTTGCAGGCCAGGTTGCAGCCCGCCGTACCGAACGAGAGCACCGGGCTGCCCGGCAGGAAGTGGTTCAGCGGCTTCTTCTCGATCGGGTCGACACAGTAGCCGGAGGAGCGCCCGTAGCTGGTCAGCACCACGGCATCGTCGAGGTTGGCGCGGACAAAGCAGGCCCCGCGCTGCCCGGGCTTCAGCTTGCAGTAGCGCGGGCACAGGTCGCATTGCACGCGGCCATCCTCCAGGCTGTGCCAGTAGCGCGTGGCCACCGTGAAGGCGTCATGTTCAGGGGTGTCGTTCATATCCGGTCCGGCTCGTGGTTCATGCCCTTGAATATGAGGCCGAAACCCCGATATTCAACGACATAATGTCCGACGGAGACCTCCAATGAGCGCCCCGCTCCGCGTCCGCGAGCCCGCTATCGCGGGACAGTTCTACCCGGCCGACCCCGCCGAGCTGCGGGCCACGGTCACCCGGCTGCTGGATGCCGTCCGGCCGGCACCCGACGCGGCGCCGCCCAAGGCCCTGATCGCCCCGCACGCCGGCTACCCCTACTCCGGCCCGGTGGCGGCCTCGGCTTATGCCCGCATCCGCCCGCTGGCGGGCCGCATCCGGCGCGTGGTGCTGCTGGGCCCGTCGCATCGCGTGCCCTTCCACGGGATCGCGACCACCACGGTCACGGCCTACCGCAGCCCCCTGGGCGACGTCCCCGTGGATCACAAGGCTCTGGACACCATCGCGGGGCTGCCCGGCGTCCAGGCACTCGACGTCGCCCACGCCCCGGAACACAGCCTGGAGGCGCACCTGCCGTTCCTGCAGGTGGCCCTGGGGTCCTTCGAGCTGGTACCGCTGGTGGTCGGGGATGCCCCCGCGGAACAGGTTGCGAACGTACTGGAACGCCTGTGGGGCGGCCCGGAGACCCTCGTCGTGGTCAGCTCGGATCTCTCCCATTTCCATGACTACGCCACGGCGAGCCGCCTGGATGCCGCCACCACCCGGGCGATCGAACGCCTGGACGAACACGCGCTGGGCCCGGAACAGGCCTGCGGCTGCCGCCCGCTGGCGGGCCTGTTGCGTCTGGCGCGGCAGCGGGGTCTCGCCATTACCACTCTGGACCAGCGCAACTCCGGCGACACCGCCGGCCCGCGCGACCAGGTGGTCGGCTACGGCGCGTGGATGCTGCAATGACGCCCGTCATCGAACTGTCCGCGCCGGCGCGTGAGCGCCTGCTGGAACTCGCAGCGGACGCCATCCACCGGGCCGCGCACGACCATGCCGCCGACGGTATCGCGCTCGCGGAGGAGCCCGCCCCGCTTGCCGACCCGGGCGCCAGCTTCGTGACCCTAAAGCGGGGGGATGCCCTGCGCGGCTGTATCGGCAGCCTGGAGGCCCATCGCCCCCTGGCCACGGATGTCCAGCACAACGCCCGGGCCGCCGCCCTCCATGATCCGCGCTTTCCCCGCCTGCGCCCGGAGGAACTCGTCGGGCTCGAGTATTCGGTGACCCTGCTAAGCGCCGCGCACCCCGTGGATGCCCCGCATCGAGAGGCCCTGCTGCAGCAGTTGCAGCCCGGGCGCGATGGCCTGGTCATCCAGGCCGGGACGCGGCGGGCGACCTTCCTGCCCGCGGTGTGGGAGCAGCTACCCGATCCCGAGACCTTCCTCGATGCCTTGCTGCAGAAGGCCGGGCTGGGGCATGACGGCTGGACAATGGGGCTCCAGGCCTGGCGCTACAGCTCGCAGGAGTTTGCCGGTGAACTTTGAACCCAGCATCACCCTTTACATCGTCATTGCCACGGTCGTGATCTCGCTGCTGGCATGGCAGAACCCGCGCTGGCTGCAGGCGATGATCCATCACCCACCGTCGGTGCAACGCGGCCAGTACTGGCGCCTGGTGACCCACGGCTTCATCCATGCCGACGGCACCCATCTCGCGTTCAACATGATCACGCTGTTCTTCTTCGGCATGGCCATGGAGCGCGTGCTGGTGCCCGAGATCGGCATGGGTGGCTTCGTCCTGTTCTATCTGGCCGCCATCGTGCTCGCCAGCCTGCCCAGCCACCTGCGCCATCTGCGCGATCCCGGCTACCGCTCCCTGGGGGCCTCGGGTGCGGTGTCCGCGGTGCTGTTCGCCTACATCCTGCTGCAGCCGTGGTCCCTGCTGTTCGTGTTCTTCATCCCGGTCCCGGCCATCGTGTTCGCCGCGGTCTATATCGGCTACTCGCTCTACGCCCAGCGACAGAATCGCGACAACATCAACCACAGCGCCCATCTATGGGGTGGCGCCTGGGGCGTGGCCTTCATGCTCTGGCTGGAGCCCGGCCTGCTGGCCCGGTTCTTCCACGAGCTGCTCGCGCCCCTCGGCTGACCCCAATACTTGTCCGGAGCGCCGCGTCCGCCTAGCCTGCGTGCCTTCTTTCGGCCGCTACGAGATCCCGCCATGCAAGACGCCATCGCCACCCTGCCCAAGGTCGAGCTGCACCTGCACATCGAAGGCACACTGGAGCCCGAGCTGATGTTCGCCCTGGCCGAGCGCAACGGGGTCGAGCTGCCGTACGCCTCGGTCGAGGACGTGCGCGCGGCCTACCAGTTCCACGACCTGCAGTCCTTCCTGGACATCTACTACGCCGGCGCCCGCGTGCTGCTGACCGAGCAGGACTTCTACGACCTGACCTGGGCCTACCTCGAACGCTGCCAGGCGGATCACGTCCGCCACACCGAGATCTTCTTCGACCCGCAGACGCACACCGAGCGCGGCGTGGCATTCGCGACCGTCATCGACGGCATCCGCCGGGCGCTCGCCGATGGCGAGCGCGAACTCGGCATTACCAGCCGGCTGATCCTCTGCTTCCTGCGTCATCTGAGTGCGGACGCGGCCATGGAGACCCTGGAGACGGCCCTGCCGTGGCGCGAACACATCCATGCGGTCGGCCTCGATTCGGCCGAGCTGGGCAACCCGCCCGAGCGCTTTCAGGCCGTGTTCGACCGGGCCCGCGCCGAGGGCTTCTCCGCGGTGGCCCATGCGGGGGAGGAAGGCCCGCCGGAATACATCTGGCAGGCACTGGACGGGCTGCAGGTCGCACGCATCGACCACGGGGTACAGGCCGAACAGGACCCGGCGCTGATGGAGCGGCTGGCCCGCGACCGGATCCCGCTCACGGTCTGTCCGCTGTCCAACATCAAGCTGTGCGTCTTCGACCGCCTGGAAGACCACAACCTGAAACGCCTGATGGACGCCGGGCTGTGCGTCACCATCAATTCGGACGACCCGGCCTATTTCGGCGGCTATGTGGGGGAAAACTTCCGTGCGACCGCCCAGGCCCTGCAACTGGGTCCCGACGACCTGGAACGCCTCGCGCGCAACGCCGTCGACGCCGCGTTCCTGGAACCCGAAGCACAGCAGCGTCTGCACGGCGAGATCGACGCCTGGCGCGCCCGTCTCGCGGACTGACGGCGCTCGACGACTTCTCTAGCCGGAAAACCGGAGCGGACGCGCCGGCAGGCGACCCTGCTCCACCAGGCGCTCGATCCGCGAGAAGACCTCGCCGCGACCGAAGGGTTTCTTCATGAAGTCATCGGAGCCGATGCGATCGAGGAAGAACTGCTCCACCGCGTCCTCGTTGCCGCTGATCATGATCACCGGCACCTTCGCGGTCACCGGGTCCCGGCGCAGCTGACGCAGCATGGCAAACCCGGTCATCCCGGGCAGGATGATGTCGAGAAAGATCAGGTCCGGCGGGTTCTCGCGGGCCAGCGCCAGGGCCTGCTCGGCATCGCCGGCCCCCACCGGCTCCATCTCGTTTTGCCGGAGCATGCTGGAGAGCAGTGCGACCACGGTGCGCGAATCATCCACCACCAGCACACGCAGCCCGCGCGCGGCCTCCCGGCGGGCCTTCCTGCGCCGTTCGCCGGCCTTGCCAAAACGCAGCAGACTCCCCATTCGCTGCAGATAGCTCATGCCGGACTCCCTTCCTGATCCATAGGCCTGGCGCGCTCGCCCGCCTGGCTGCATTGTTCCTCCCCCCGTGGGCCCTGTCCACCGCGCCCGTTGCTTCGGTTTGAACAGCAGCGCAAAGGCGCGCATCATCCGGGTTTTCGTGCGGATGCCTGAACGGAGTCGGAACCCGCCATGAAGACCAATACAGCCCGGCCACAGCCCACGCGCGCGCCCCTGCGGCGCCCGGCCGCGGGAAGCCCGGCATGAAGATCCTCGTCGTCGACCGCTCGCGGGTCTTCCGGGCGCTGTGGAGCCGCATGGTCCTGGCCGCCGGGCACAAGCCGATCATGGCCAGCAGCGGGGCCGAAGGGCTTGCCCGCATCGAGGAAAACGACCTGGAACTGGTCTGCGCCTCGATCACCCTGCCCGACATGACCGGCGTGGAATTCTGCCGCCGGGCCCGTGCCAGGGCCGCTGGCCATGACCTGCCCCTGATCCTGCTCACGACCCAGCACGACCACGACATCCGCCGTCAGGCATTCGAGGCCGGCGCCACCGACCTCCACGACAAGACCAACATCCGTGACCTGTTCCATCAGGCCGCGCGCTACGGGCGGCCGGTGGAACACGCCCACGAGGGGAACGTCCTGTACGTGGAGGACAGTCCCACCGTCGCCCGCGTGATGATCCGCATCCTCGAGGGCATGGGCCTGGAGGTCGCGCACTTCCGCAGCGCCGACGAGGCCCTGCAGGCCTTTGACCGGGGCACCTGGGACCTGGTGCTCTCCGACATCCTGGTCGAGGGCGAGATCAGCGGGATGGGGCTCGTCAGTCGGCTGCGCCAGCAGTTCCCCGACAAGACCAGCCTGCCGATCGTGGCCATGTCCGGGCTGGACGACCAGAACCGGCGCGCCGAACTCTTCCGCCTCGGCGTCAACGACTTCGTGACGAAACCCGTGCTGGAGGACGAGGTCCGCGCCCGCATCGGGAACCTGCTGGCCAACAAGCGGTTGTTCGAGGAGGTCCAGGACCAGCGCCAGAAGCTCTACGACATGGCAATGATCGATCCGCTGACCGGGCTGCGTAACCGCAACGTCCTGGCCGAGTGCGCCGCGCGTTTCTTCGCCGAAGCCAACCAGAACGACATCCCGCTCAGCCTGATCCTGCTGGACATCGACCACTTCAAGCAGATCAACGACACCCATGGCCACCTGATCGGGGACGAGGTCCTGGTCGGCGTCGGCGAACTCCTGCGCACCACCGGACGCGAGAGCGACGTGGCCCTGCGTTTCGGGGGCGAGGAATTCCTCCTGGTACTCCCGGAATGCGATCTGTTCGATGCCCACACCCGCGCGGAGGAGCTGCGCCAGCAGCTGCGCGAACTCGAACCCGCCGGGCTGACCATTACCGCAAGCTTCGGCGTCACCAGCCGCCCGGCCGGACGCGAGGTCAGCATGAATGACCTCTTCCGGGTCGCCGACCAGGCCGTCTACCAGGCCAAGGGCGAAGGCCGCGACCGCGTGGTCTCGCGCACCCTGGACGGCCCGGGCAAAACCGACCTGCCGGACACCCCACCCGATTCTGCCCCGGGGGATGGACAGGCCAGCCCGCAACCCGTCAGCTAGGGAGACGCTGACTGAATCGCACGTCCGCGTTGGTGCCCCCCCAGTTGTTCGAGACAATCGTTCCGAGACAAGGCGCGTCGTGCAGCGGGTAGTGGTTCTACCCGCCCGTTTTGGATGGATTCGGGGCGCAACGCAGGATCGGGCCATATTCATTCAGAATCGGGGGGCACCAACCCCACAAGCCATTGAAAGCAGGGGCTCGGCCGCCCGTTGTTGATCAACAACGGGCGCGCGCACAGCGTTGCGGTTCCCTTGTGCAGAATGACTGCACCGCAGTCACCGCGCCTTGTTCGCACGCAAAAGCGACTCGAGCGCGGACGTGCGATTCAATCAGCGTCTACCTAGGTAGACACCGGCGTCTCAGCCCTGGACGCGCCAGCTGCCATCCGCCTGCCGACAGGCCGTCCCGTACACCTGCTCGGTCTGGCCGCCAATCACCGCGTCAATGGTGTATTCGCGGCACGGGCCGGCCGTGGTCTCGTAGGTTCGGGTCGGCACCACGGTGTACTGATTGCCACTGTCGGGATTGACCCATCGCGAGGGCACGCCCGTGCGCACGCTCTCCAGGGTCTGGGCCGTCTTCAGGCGGTCCACCTCGTCCATGGACTGGCCCACCGAGCCACCGATCGCCGCACCGGCCAGGGTCCCGGCGATGATGGCGGCCGTGCGGCCACGTCCGGATCCGACCTGCGAACCGAGCACGCCGCCCAGCACGCCACCGATCACCATCCCGGCCTGCTCCTGCGAGCCCTGATAGGTCGCACAGCCGCCGAGCCCCAGGGTCGCCGCCAGGACGATCACGAAAGAAACATTGCGCCACATGAGCATTCCTCCACCGGCGACCCGACCCTGAACCCGCGGGGGACCGGCGCCGGCTTCGGCGTCCCCCTGCTCCGAGTATAGGCGGCCCGGCGAACCGGGCGGTCAGCCGGACGGCTTCGGCGGGGCTGCCGTCTCCGGCTTCGAGGCGTTGATCGCGCGCTGGAATACCCAGCTCTTGATCTCGCGGATCTGCTCCACCATGGTCCGCGACAGCGGTACCGTGTTGATCACGTTACGGATCACGTCGCGCTGGTTGAATACCCGGCCCTCCTGGTAGGCGTCGATGCGCGCCGATTTCACCGCCTGCTCGATCTCGGCCCCGCTCCAGTCCTCGGTACTGGCCGCCATGTAGTTCAGGTTGAAGTCCTCGAGGTGGCCGCCATGGCGCTCGATATGGATGCGCAGGATCTCCTTGCGCTCCTCCACGTTCGGCAGGTCGAGGAAGAACAACTGGTCAAAGCGCCCCTTGCGCATCAGCTCGGCCGGGAGCTGCTGGATACGGTTCGCGGTCGCCGCCACGAACACGCGTGGCGACTTCTCCTGCAGCCAGGTGAGGAAGCTCGAGAAGATATTCACATTGCCGGCGCTGCCGGCGGCGTGGCTGTCGAAGCCAAAGGCATTCTCCAGCTCGTCCACCCACAGCACCATGGGCGCGATTTCCTCCGCGATACGGGTGGCCCGGGCAAAGGCGTATTCCGGGGTGCCGAAACTGCCGGACAGCACCAGGCTCATGTCCAGCCGCACCAGCGGCAGCCCCCAGGCGGTGGCGATGGCCTTGGCGGCCATGCTCTTGCCACAGCCGCTGACCCCCATGAACAGCACCCCGGCGGGCAGCGGAACGTTGTCGTTCCAGGCCTTCTCGGTGAACAGGTCGGCGCGCGTGCGCACCCATTCCTTGAGATTCTCCAGGCCCCCGATGTCCTCCAGCGAGCGCTGTGGCGGATAGAACTCGAGACAGCTCTCCTTGCGCAGGATCTGGCCCTTCTCCTCCTGGATCTCGGCCAGCATCTCGGCCTCGGGCAGGGGCTGGCCGCGGAACAGCCGCGCGCTCAGATGCCCGACCTCGTTCAGGGACAACCCGCGCATCCCCGCCGCGAGGCGGAACAACTGCTCGCGCGGGATCGCCTCGGCGCCATGGGTGTGCTCGAGCTGCTCCAGCACCTCGGCCTCCGAGGGCAGGTCCACCTCGACCAGGAAGATCTCCTTTTTCAGGATCTCCGGCAGCTTCAGCAGAGGACAGCTGAGGAACACCACGTTGCGACCCTTCTTCAGCTGGTAGTAGAGATCGCGCACCCCGCGCACCAGTGCCGGGTTGTCGTCGAACCAGGTCGGCAGGTCTTTCAGCAGCACCATACGCGGCGCTTCCGTCTCCCCTGCCGCCACCCGCGCCACCGCCGCGACCGGGTCGGTGGTCGGCGCGTCCGGGTCATCGTGTTCCCCGAACCCGTGGCTCGCCGACCAGACCTCCAGGTGACCGTCCTCGCCGTAGAACGAGCGCGCGACCGAGCGCAGCAGCCGCTCCATCCGATCCTCGTCCCAACCCAGCAGGTAGAACACCGGATAACGCGACTTGAGCCCGCGCAGGATTTTGTGTGCCGTCCGATTCTCCAGCTTCTTGCTCAATCCGTCGCTCCTTCGAGGTACTCCGTCGAGTGTACCCATCCATCACGGCACTGCGGGAGAACACTGATCATCCACGCCGCCCGTGCGCATCGTCTACCCTGAAACCATCGGCCCGCCGCAGCCACGGAGACCCCATGCCGCCAGCCCACCGCCGGATCGCGCGCGCCACCCTGGGGCGTGGCGTGCTGGTCCTGCTGATCGCACTGGGCATCGGCAGCGCACTGTGGATGGGGGACCCGGCCCGCCTGCTGGCCTGGGGCGAGACCTTCGCGGGCGGCCCCTGGGCCACCGCCGGGCTGGTGCTACTGATGGCGCTGATGCTCGTCTTCGCCCTGCCGGGCACGCCGGTCATATGGCTGATCGCCCCGTTCCACCCGCCGCTGGTCGCCGTCGGCCTGTTGCTGATTGGCAGCACGAGCGGTGCCTGGGGGGCCTACCGGGTCGCCGCCCGCCTGGCGCGCACCGAACGCGAGGGCCACGAGAACAACTGGCTGACGGATTTCCTGCGGCGCCACGGGCACGTCGCTATGCAGATGGCGCTGCGGGTGTTCCCCGGTTTCCCGCATTCAATGATCAACTACGCCGGCGGGGCCCTCGGCCTGCCACTGGGCGGCTTCCTGCTGGCGGCCGTGCTCGGCCTGGCCGTCAAGTGGGGCGTCTACGCCACCGCCATCCACGAGGCCACGGATGCCATCACCACCGGCGAGGTCCTGCAGGCCCGGACCCTCCTGCCGCTGGTCGTCCTGGCGATCTTCCTGTTGCTCGGCTCGGTGCTGCGCTACTGGATTCAGCGCCAGCACTCGCGCCGGCGGGCGGGCCGGCCATGACGGCGTACCCATGCGGTCGCCCCCCTCAAACCGAGAACGGTTTCCCGCTACACGCCCGCAAACCTGTCACCGTCCTCCAGGTTCGTTAGACTGTCGTCCCGCATTCCAGCACGCCCTCTACGTGACTCGAGAGCCCTCCCCACAACCCTGTTCGGACATCGGCGACGTCAATCAGCGTTTCTATGATGGCCTGTGGGCGGATACCCGCCTGGTAGCCCCCGAGCGCTTCAATACCTGGACCCTGGTCTCCAGTCTCGCGGCATCCCGTGAGCGCCGCCTCGAAGTGGGGCCCGGCATGCGCCCGCGACTGCCCATCGCGGACACCCACTTCGTCGACATCAGCCCGCCGGCCCTGGCCGCACTGGACCATCGGGGCGGTGTCACCCAGACCGCCCCGATCTCCGCCCTGCCCTATGCCGACGACCGCTTCGACCTGGTGTGCGCTCTGGACATCATCGAACACGTGGAGGACGACGAGGCGGCCCTTGGCGAACTCTCGCGGGTGGCCGCGCCCGGGGCCCGGGTGCTGCTTTCGACCCCGCTGCACCCGGAGTACTGGACCCCGTTCGACGACATCGTCGGCCACTACCGGCGCTACGAGCCGGCGCATCTGATCCAGCTACTCGAATGCCACGGGCTGACGATCGAACAAAGCGCGATCTTCGGGATGAAGCCGAAATCCTCGCGCCTCACCGATCTCGGGATGTGGTTCCTGCAGCGACACCGGCCCGTCGCCATGAAGGTCTACAACCGTTTCCTGATGCCGCTGGGCCTGCGCCTGCAGAAGCCGCTCGCACTGAGCCCCGGCATGGTGCCCACCGCGGGAGTGGAAGAGGTCTTCCTGGTCTGCCGCCGCGAACCCTGAGATCCGCCGGCCGCGCCCCGGGCCAGCCAAAAACCCGGCCTTTCCTCATGCCCGCTTGAAGGAACCACCCGCCCCGGCGTAATGTCTCCTGAAGCAAGACTCCCGAGAGACCATCCGATGCTCGATCTGCTGCGTTCACGTTCCACCTACCGCGATCAGCGCTTCCAGCTGTCCCTGCTGGTGCTGGCCACGGGCTTCGTGCTGACCGTGCAGAACCCCGAGGCACAGGAATCCGCCGCCGAGCTGTTCTCCAAGGTCGAGTTCCCGAATCTGGCCCAGGTCCAGGACATGCGGCCGCAATTGCCGCCGCCGTGGATGGAAGGCGACCAGTTCGTCAGCGAGGACAGCGAGGCCACGCCCGTCGTACCCCTGCTAGAGCGCACCGACGCGCGCTCGCCCGACCCGCGCGAGCGCCCGACGCGCTCAACCGGCGAATAGCGACTCGGGCGCGGCCACTTACAGCCCCGCTGCGCAGACCCGGTTGCGCCCCTCGCGCTTGGCGCAGTAGAGCAGCCGGTCCGCCTCGCCCAGCAGAGCCTCCGGGGTCGTCGAACGCGCCCCGCTCACCGTACTGACGCCGAGACTGACCGTCACCGTAGCGGTCACGTTATCCGGATGTTCCAGTTGCAGGGCCTCCACCTCGCGGCGCACCCGCTCGCCGACCGCGCGGGCACCCTCCAGCGTGGTGTCCGGCAGGATGCAGGCAAACTCCTCCCCCCCGTAGCGCGCAACCAGATCCGTCGGCCGGTGTGCCGCCTCCCGCAGCACCCGGGCCACCTGGCGCAGACAGTCATCCCCGCGCTGATGCCCGAAGCGGTCGTTATACGGCTTGAAGTGGTCGATATCGATCATCAGCAGTGCCAGATTCACCTCGCGGCGAGAGCGGCATTCGCGCTCCAGCACGGCGTCGAATTCGCGTCGGTTCGCCAGCCCGGTCAGGCCATCCACCCGCGCCTGGCGCGCCAGTTCGGCCTCCGCCTGCTTGCGGGCGAAGGTACCGGCGATGATGTCGGCCACCACCTGCAGGGTGGCGATCTCTTCGGGGCTCCATTCGCAGCGCCGGTTCACCGAGTCGAAACCCAGCATGCCGAAGGCGTTCTGATCACTGATCAGCGGGATCAGCAACAGGGACTCGATCATCTGGCGGCGGAACTCGGCCTGCTCCACCGCGGCCTCCGGGGGGAGGTCGTCCACATCGGGCACGTGCACGGTATCGCGGCGCCGGATGTGACCGGTCACCCACCCATGGGACTCCATGGGAATGCCCTGCATCTGGTCGAGGAACGGCTGGACGCCGGGGGCACACCACTCGTGCACCAGGTCCATAGTCGCCCCGTCCGGACGGAACCGGATCACATAGGCACGGCCCGTCTGGAAGAACTCGCCGAGATCCCGAAGTACCTCCGTTACGGCCGCGTCCACTGCGTCCGCCGCGAGGTCGGCGAACCGGGCGGAGATCGCGGACACCAGCGCCTGCAGCCGCTGCTGGCGCTGGGCCCTTGCCTCCAGGTGCTTGCGGCGGGTGATGTCCTCGGCGATCGCACTGGCCCCGATGAGCGTGCCGTCATCATCGAAAAACCGCTGGGCCGCCCACGACAGCGTGCGCGCCTCGCCGCTGCGCGTCCGGATCGTGGTCTCCAGACCCGCAATCTCGCGCCCGTCGCGGATGATGGCCTCCACCTCCTCCTGGATCGCCGCGCGATAAGCGGCGTCGGGGTAAAGCCATTCCCAGATCGCGGCATGCCCCACGACGTCCTCGCGCCGATAGCCGCTGATCCGCTCCGCCGCGCGATTCCAGAGCGTCACCCGCCCCTCGGTGTCCAGGGTGTTCACCCACACCGGGGCATGCTCGATGATCAGGGTGTGGAAACGCGTGTGGAGATCGTCCGCCATGGCCATCCTCGCACAGGGATACCTGTCGGCACGCACCGCGCAATCGTTCGACGGAGCCCGTCCACGATGCTCGCCCATACTCTGGAGGGTAGCAACATTCCCGCCGCGCGGGTCCCGCGCTCGCACCTTTGTTAGGCTCTCCGTCCCATCCGTACACCACGCCAGACCGCATGACCGATACCTTCAAGGCCCTGATCCTCGAACACACGCCCGATGGACCGCGGGCGACAATCCGCCCACTCCAGCTCGATGACCTGCCCGCCGGCGAGGTCCTGTTGCGGGTGCACTATTCCGGGCTGAACTACAAGGACGGCATGATCCTGCAGGGCCAGGGGAACCTGGTCCGGGACTACCCGCACGTGCCGGGCATCGACCTGGCCGGCACGGTCCTCGAGTCCGCGGACCCACGCTACCGCCCGGGCGACCCCGTTGTGCTGACCGGCTACCGAGTGGGCGAGACCCACTGGGGCGGCTACGCCGAACGAGCCCGCGTGCAGGCGGACTGGCTCGTCCCGCTGCCTGCGGGCTACAACGCTCGCCAGGCCATGGCCGCGGGCACCGCCGGCTTTACCGCCATGCTGGCGATCCAGGCCCTGGAGGACCACGGCCTGCAGCCGGACGCCGGCGAGGTCCTGGTCACGGGTGCCTCCGGCGGCGTGGGCAGTATCGCCGTACGTCTGCTGGCCCGCCTGGGCTACACGGTCACCGCCGTCACCGGCGGCGCGGAGAACGCCGACTACCTGCAACAGCTGGGTGCGTCGACGATCCTGCCCCGCGCCGACCTGGCCGATGCCCCGACCAAGCCCTTGCTGCGCGAACGCTGGGCCGGCTGCGTTGACACGGTGGGGGGCGACATGCTGGCCCATGTACTCGCCGGCATGGGCTATGGAACCTCGGTGGCGGCCTGCGGCCTGGCCGGGGGGCCACAGCTCAAGACCACGGTCCTGCCGTTCCTGTTGCGCGGCATCAACCTGCTGGGGATCGACTCGGTGCTGTGCCCCGCCGAACGACGGCGAGAGACCTGGGAACGCCTGGCCGCATTGCTCCCCGGCCACGATCTGGAGGCGATGGCCACCGAGATCGGGCTGGACGACCTGCCGCATTACGGCGAGCAGATCCTCGCGGGACAGATTCGGGGACGCACGGTAGTGCGCCTGGATCCGCAAGTCGCTGGCGACTCCTGATATCCCCGGGCCACCTCGAACCGGCTATGCTCGCGGACAGACCACCCCGGAGATCCCCATGACCGTACTCGCGTCCCGCCTGAAGTCCATCCGCGACCGCCTCGCCGAACTGGAAGCCATGGCCCGGGAGGACCGAGCGGAGGCCGCCCACCGCCTCACCGCCGAACTGACGCGGGAACTCAATCAGGCGCTGGAGGAGGCCTCCGGCTCCACGGACGGCGAGCCCGCGCCGACATCCGGCGAACCCCGTCCGCCGCGCGACCCGGTCGAGAAATGCCCGCGCTGCACCCTGCGCAGTTTCACCTTCCAGGACGGCACCATCCGCGAACGCCCGGACGAACCGGGACACTTCGAGGCCCAGTACCAGTGCATGAGCTGCGGCCACGAGGCCTGGCGCCGACTGGGCTAGCAAACACGGGCCGCTGGACGCCGGGCCCGGACCAACGTCTACACCTGCCCCCGCGTCCAGCGCACGATATCCGCCGCGCCCATGGCCCCCGCCTGGCGGGCCAGCTCGCGGCCGCCGCGGAACAGCGCCAGCGTCGGGATGCTGCGGATCCCGAACTGCTGCCCCAGATCGGGTGCTGCCTCGGTGTTCACCTTGGCCAGCCGCACGGTGGGCTCCAGCTCCCCCGCCGCCTGCCGAAACTGCGGCGCCATCATCTTGCAGGGACCACACCAGGGCGCCCAGAAATCGACCAGCAGCGGGATATCGTTGCGCTCGACGTGCCGCCGGAAATTCGTGCTCGTCAGTTCCGCCGGTTCGCCGACGAACAACGGCTGGTGACACTGGCCACACTTCGCCCCGGCGCCAAGGCGCGCGGCGGGGATTCGATTGACCGCATCGCAATGCGGACACACCACATGCAGGGACTCACTCACAGCAGCACCTCGCCATTACCACCCGACGGACCACTTCATTCTACTCCGCGCCGCGGCAGCAACCACCCGAACAGAAGATGGGTCAACCACCAGACCCCGGTACAAAAAGCCATCACCACGCCCAGCCACGTGACCGGATGCATCCACTCCTGGACCTGGCCGCCCGGCCCCAGGACCCAGTTCACGTTGTTCTCGGGGTCCGCCAGCGCAAAGGTCAGCAGCAGGATGGCCCAGCCCAGAACCGCCATGTAGCGCCAGGCGCGCGGGTCGTAACCCAGGCGCCAGACCAGCCAGATCAGCACGAACGGCAGCGGCAGGTGGTACAGCGACAGCAGGCGCACGAACAACGGAATCTCGGGGTTGAACATGTAGTGCACGATGCCCAGCGGCGCCCAGCCCCAGACCAGCATGCTGAGCAGGAAGTCCAGCACCCAGCCCAGCTCCAGCAGGACCACGGCCACCAGCATCATGCTGGCCAGGCGACGGCTCTCCAGCCAGGCCGCGAGCAGCCCGCCCAGCAGCGCGACGTTGGAAAACCACAGGAAATTGAACCACCCGTGCACGGCCGCGTAGATCGGCACCAGCACCAGCACAAAGGCGAGATAGGCCCACTTGAACCCGCGGGGAATCCTGTCGGCCGGCGCACTCGAATACCCTGATTCCAAAAGGCTTGCCCCCGGATGCATTCCGGCTCAGGGTAGCAGGATGCACCTCACGATTCGGAAGTACGCCACCCCATGAAGCCGCTGCTGGTCCTGCTCCTCGCCCTGTTGCTGTCCGCCGCGCCGGCGCCTCTGATGGCGGAGCGCGCCGATTCGTCATCGCCAACCATCGGGCTGGCGCTGGGCTCGGGCGGCGCCGGCGGCCTGGCGCATATCGCCATCCTCCAGGTGTTCGACGACCTCGAGATGCACCCCGACCGCATCACCGGCACCAGCATCGGGGCCGTGATCGGCGGGCTGTATGCCGCTGGGCTGGATGCTGAAGAGATCCTGGACCTGTTCGATGACTTCGCCGGGTCCGAACTCGACGCCCTCACCGGGCTGGCCCGCTCCGACATCAAGCTGCTGGACCTGGTCCCGCTGCGGCTGGGCCGCAACGCCCTGTTCGACTCCAGCGAATTCCTGCGCTTTCTCGCCGATCACACCGAGGCCCGTGACTTCGACGACCTGCGCATCCCGTTCTCCGTGGTGGCCACCGACTTCCGCAGTGGGGACAGCGTGGTGATCGACGAGGGCGACCTCTTCGCCGCCATCGGCGCGAGCATGGCCGTTCCGGGACTGTTCGAACCGGTGCAACATGGCGATGACCGCTACCTGATCGACGGAGGCGCCTCCAACCCGCTGCCCTACGACCTGCTCCAGGGCCAGTACGACTATGTCATCGCCGTGGATGTCTCCGGCAACGGCGCGCAGAACGACACCGAGGACATCGGCATCACGGACCTGCTGTTCAAGAGCTTCAGCATCATGCAGGGTTCCATCATCCGCCACATGACCCGGCTGGATCCGCCCGATCTTTACCTCGTCCCGGACACCGGCGGCATCCGCCTGCTGCACTTCAACCGCATTGACGAGATCCTCGAAAAGGCACAGCCCGCCGCCGACGAACTGCGCGAGCAGCTCGAGTCCCGGGGGCATGCCCTATAATCGCGGCATCGGTCGCAACGGAGGCGACCCCGCGGGAATCCAGGAGCAGCGTGGCCCACGACCCCCCCAATCCCTCGCCCGATCCCAACGACCCGTTACCGGAACCCGGCGACGGGCGCCATGAACTGTGGTTCACCCGGCGCGGCGGGCAGGTCTGCGGCCCCTACCCCCAGCGCTCCATCGGCCGCTTCCTGATCCTGGGCCGCCTGTGCCCGGATGACGAGGTCAGTCGCGACGGCGAGACCTGGTGGCGGATCGACCAGCGCCCGCACCTGATCCCCGAAGAGCTGCAGAACGCCCACACCCCGGAGGGTCGCGAACGCCTGGAGCAGGCGCGCCTGCGCGAAGACGAACGCCGCCGCGAGCGGCGTCACGACGACCCGCCGCCCGAGATCCGCGACCGCCGCAAGGGCGACCGCCGCTGCCCGGAATCACCGGAGACCCTCTCTCACCGCCAGCAATGGGCCGAGATCCTGGAACAACCGCCACCGCCCTGGAGCGGCTGGATCCGCGGGCCGCGCCCCTGGATCGTGGGCGGCTCCGCGGTTGCGCTGGCCCTCGCGCTGCTCATCGGTTTCGGCATCACGCTCGAACGCGACCCGGGACCGGACTGCGCAGCGGCACCGGCGCCCGGCATCAACTGGAACTACTGTGACCGGGCCGGCGCCGACCTGCGTGGCGTCGACCTGACGGGCGCATCCCTGCACAACACCCGCCTGGCCGGCGCGCGCTTGCACGGTGCCCGCCTCACGGACGCCGATCTGCGCTTCGCCGATCTCACCCTGACCAGCCTGGAGGGTGCGGATCTCGCCGGCGCCAACCTGACCGGGGCCGACCTGATCCGGGCGCACCTGGTCGACGCCAACCTCGAGGACGCCAATCTCGCGCATGCCAACCTGACCGGGGCCGACCTCGCGGGCGCACGCCTGGACGGGGCCCGGCTCGGGCGCAGCATCTGGACCGATGGCCGCATCTGCGCCCGCGACTCCGTCGGGACCTGCGACTAGCCCCGATCTCCCTGCGCACCCACTTCGGACTCCAGGTCGATCCCCAGTTCCCGGGCGACTTCCGCCCAGTAGGGTTCCGCCTCGCAGGAACAGCAGTCACAGGACGCGGTCACGCCTTCGTGCATGCTGAGGCGGCTGCGCGGCGCGGCAACAGCGGCTTCGGCCCGTGTTCCGGGCTGGGTGGGTTCCGTCTTCGTGTTCATCGGGCACCCCCGAACCGACTGGTATCCCTTCGAGCATAGACGGCTCCGAATGCCGCGCCAAAGCGCCGCGCCCGCCCCGGAATTCGTCCGGGCGCATGCTAAGCTTCAACTGTCCCGCCTCTTCCACGGCCACCATGATCACACGACGCGACAAGGTCCTGCTCTCGGTCTCGGCCGCGGCCCTGCTCGGCATCCTGCTGCCGCTCGCCGCCCTGGCCTGGTTCCTCTGGCAGGAGTCCGTGGTGGCGGAGGAAAAACGCCTGGCCGAACTCGCCCAGCGCCTGGGCGAAGGGACCGAGGCGACCCTGGTCGATGCCCGCGACCTGCTGGACACCCTGAACCAGCTGGAGATGGAGCCCTGCTCGCCGGAACACCTGGAACACCTGCAGGATGTGGCGATGGCCCGGCCGCATGTACGGGCCATCGGCTACTGGCGCGCGGCGGAACGCCAGTGCGGGGCCGGATTCGTCCAGGGCGAGGCCCTGACCCCGCCCCGGGCCAGCCGCATCTACGACAGTGGCGTGATCGCCTGGTGGCCGAGCACGGCAACCGCCGTGGGCGGTGTCGAGCTGTTCCTGATGCGCTTCGGACAGCACGACGTGGCCATCGACCCGCGGCTGCTGATGCCCCCCGGCCTGCTGGACAGCCAGCAGGTTGGCCTGTGGGTCGAAGGCCTGCCCATGACACGCCATCCAGCCGACGCGGACCTGCCGTCGCCCGACGCCACGCCCGCCGGTCTCAGCGTCGACCATGCCGCGGGCCGCCTGGTCAGCCACTTCTCCCTGGATACGATCTTTCCCATCGACATCATCGCGGCGCAGCCACTGGCGGCCTTCTGGGAGCGCTACCTGCCAACCCTTGTCGTGGCCGGGATCTTCGGGCTGCTGCTGGTGGCATTGTGGCTGCTCCTGGTGGTGCACTACCTGCGGCGGCGCCTGAGCCTCGCCAGCGAGTTGCGCGAGGCCATCGCCCGCGACCGCCTGAGCGTGGAATACCAGCCCATCGTCGACCTCGCCGATGGCCGCTGCCGGGGGGCGGAGGCCCTCGCACGCTGGCACCGCGAGGGCGACGAGACCATTCGTCCGGATGTGTTCGTGCCCCTGGCCGAGGACACCGGACAGGCGACCGACCTGACCCTCGCGATCCTGCGCGCCATCCTCCACGACCTGGGGGATCATCTGCGGGCGCATGCCGAGCAGACCGTCAACCTCAACATCACCGGCCACGACCTGGCCTCCGATCGCTTCGGGGACGCCCTGCGCAAGGCCCTGCGCGAGGCGGGCGTTGCCCCCGCCTCGATCAAGCTGGAACTGACCGAACGCTCGCTACTGAACGAAGACGCCGTGCGCGGCCGCCTGCGGGAACTGCGCGGGCGCGGGCACCGCATCGCCATCGACGACTTTGGCACAGGATATTCAAGCCTTTCCTATCTGGAACATTTCGAACTGGATACACTGAAGATCGACAAGACCTTCGCCGATGCCATCGCCCACGAGGCGGTAACCAGCAGCGTGATCGGCCACATCATCGAGATGGCCCGTTCCCTGAAGCTGCACATCGTCGCCGAAGGCATCGAATCGCCCCACCAGGCCGAATGGCTGCGCCAGCAGGGCGTGGACGGCGGACAGGGCTACCTGTACAGCCGCCCCCTGCCCGCTCAGGCCTTCCTGGACTGGTGCCGCAACCACTGAGGAGAGCATGCCCAATATCCCCACCCCGCGCCTGCCGGGACGCGCCCTGACACTGGCCCTGCTGCTGGCGGCAACCGCCACCGGCTGCGGCCTGTTGCCGGTAGAACAGGAACGCCCGGCCGCGACCGAGGACCGCCCCGCCACGACCGCCGAGCCGGCCACCGACCCGGACGGGGCCGCGGACACCCCTGCGGCCGACGAGGCCACGCCCGAGGAACCCTCGGCCGCGGCGCTGAGCCTGGCCACCTCCGAGCACGCGGAAAGCGAACGTCGCGTGGCCCTGCGCGAGCAGGGCCACGAGACGCTGGAGCCGGCCCGCGTGGGCTACTACGTGGATGTCCTCGGCGCCCGGCTGCGCCAGGAGCTGGCCGGGCAGCCCGCCACCATCGAGCACCGGGACGCGGGCATCCACGTCACCCTGAACGAAGGCAACGGCCAGGCCCGTGCGCTGGACACCATTGGTCACCTGCTCCACGAATTTCGCGCCAGCCTGATCACCCTCGTGGCCTATCGCGACGGCCCGGACCCCGACTCCGACGACGGCGCGGAGACCCCCGCCGCAGGCGATGCCCTGAACGCGGGAAAGCGCCTGCAGGATGCCGGCGTGGCACCCGAGCGGCTGGTACTGCGCAGTATGGGTACCGGTACAGTGAACACGAACCCGGGCAGCCCCGTCCGGACCCCGCGCCTCGAGCTGCTGATCCAGCCACTCACAACAAGCTGAAAGACGGCACAAGGACGCCTTTCGCCATGAGCGCGAACCCGCCCGAAACACCCGGTGGCACACGGGGACGGGGCGAAATTCGTGCTGATCCTGCCGGACACCGATCGGGAGAGTGCTCACACCCTCGCCGAACGCTGCCTCCAGCGCATACGCGACGAGGCGATCCCTCACGCCAGTTCGCGCATTACCCCGACGCTCACCGCCAGCGCCGGGGTGAGCAGCATCATCCCGGACGCGACGGGCGGCGCCGCGCGGCTGGTCGAGGCCGCGGACCGCGCGCTGTACCAGGCCAAGCGCAATGGCCGCAACCGGGTCGCGATCACGGACTCCCCGAGGGCCGGCTGAACCATTGCCATCGCCAGCGATCTCAGGGAAAACCGATACGCGTGCGTGACGGGGACACGATCGGCCGCTAACGCCCGAATCCGTGATCCATACCCGATTCCGCCGGGCGCTACGCGCCGTCATCTGGAAAACGCCCCGGTTTCGGACCAGACTCCGGGGAATCCGGCACTCGGGAGGGCGAAACGGACATGACCAGCCTGCATGACCCCGCGCGCGAACCCGCGCTGTACCGAACCCTCGGCGTCACCCTGCCCCCGATCGCGGCCTACCGCTACGGTGCCGCCGCCCACAGCTGCGCCGCCCCCATCGCCATCGTCTGGGCCGCGGCCCTGGTCTCCATTGCCTATGCCCTGTGGACCGGCCTCGGGGGTGCTTCGGGGCACGCCGCCTTCCCGCTGGCCATCGGGGTCTTTCTGTGGGGGTTTGCCACCGTGTGGACCTTTCTGGTGGTACGCAATGTACAGGCCGACCCCTCGCTCGCCGATCCCGGCCTGCACGCACGACGGGTGCGTCAACAGGAGGATGACCACGACCCGCTGGATCAGCTGGAGTCCCGCGAGGACCCGCACTGACCTCTACGGGCGCTCCCGCACCCGGCGACAGGCGGTCGCGTAGCGCGAGCCAAATCTCCCTCTGAAGTACCGTTTGCGCGGTCGCGGACCTCCTGCCAGACTCCGGAAGACGCGATCGGTGGGAAGGGGCCACCGAAACCGCGACCGACAGGGGGAAGTGCATGAGCGATTCGTCCGGGGTGGAGATCCAGTACCAGGAACTGGTGGAACATCACCCCTTCATCATCATCTGCTATCACCCCGACACGACCATCCTCTATGCCAACCAGGCCGCCCACGAATTCTTCGCGGCCCCGCCCGGCGGGCTGGTGGGCCACCGCTGGATCCACGACCTGCCCGACGAGCGCCAGGCGGAAAACCGGGCCGACCTGCTGCGCTACACCCCCGATGCCCCGGTGCGCACCATCGAAAACCCCGTCCAGCGCGGCGATGGCGCGGACCGCTGGGTTCGCTGGACCAGCCGCGCGTTCTTCGACGGGGCCAGCCGGATCACCCACTTCCAGACCCTGGGCATCGACGTCACCGAGCGCCGGCAGACCGAGTCCCTGCGCGACAACCTCCTGGGGAGCCTGGCCGAAGGCGTGTTCGGCATCGATGCCGACGGTCACTACACCTTCCTCAACCCCGCCGCCCGCGAACTGCTGGGGTTTGCGACGGAGGAAGAAGCTCTGGGCCGCAACTCGCACGAGCTGTCCCATCACAGCCGCCCCGATGGCCAGCCCTTCCCGGCCACGGAATGCCCCGTGTACCGGGTCCTGCGTACCGGGGAACCGCTGCAGGCCTGCGAGGAATACTTCTGGAGCCGCGCCGGGCACGGGTTTCCTGTACTGATCAACGTGGCCCCCCTGTTCAATTCCCGCAACCGGGTCACCGGCGCGGTGGTCTCCTTCCAGGACATCACCGAGCGCCAGGCCGCGCGCGAGGCCCTGGAGCAGCGTGAATGGGAACTCCAGGAGGCCCAGCAGATTGCTCATCTGGGCAACTGGATCTCGGATTTCGAGGCCGGCAGGATCCGCTGGTCCAGCGAAGTCTTCCGGATCTTCGGCCTCGAAGCGGACCAGTGGGGCGCGACCCACGAGGCCTTCATGCGGGCCGTGCATCCGGACGATCGCGAGCGCGTGCAGCATGCCGTCGACGCGGCCCTGACCCCGGAGGGCCCGGACTACGACATCGAACACCGGATCGTCCGCCCCGATGGCAGCGTCCGCATCGTGCACCAGCGCGGTAGCGTGGACTTCGACTCCCGAGGCCAGCCCCAGCGCATGGCCGGTGTGGTGCACGACATTACCGAGCGCCGCGAGGCGGAGCGGCGGCTGCATTTCATCACCTATCACGACGCCCTCACCGGCCTGCCCAACCGGACCCGGTTTGCCGAGCGCGCCGAGCAGGCCGTGGTGGATGCCGAACGCCTGGGACGCCCGCTGGTACTCGCCCATATCGGGCTCGACCGCTTCAAGAGCGTCAACGAAGGCATGGGCCAGGCCACCGGTGACGAGGTCCTGCAACATGTGGCGCGGCGGCTGGAGAACCGCCTGCCCGTGGGCGGCGTCCTGGCCCGACTGGGCGGGGACGAGTTCGGCGCCCTGCTGCCGGTGGAAGCACCCGGCGCGGTCGCCGGATCGGTCACCCGCCTGCTGGAACCCCTGCGCCGGGTCATCAAGGCCGGGGAACACGAACTCTACGTCCCGGGCTCGATCGGGGTCGCCGTGTATCCGCACGATACCCGCGACATCGCCGACCTGATGCGGCGCGCCGAATCGGCGATGCATCAGGCCAAGCGTACCGAGGGCAATGCCATCGAATTCTGCTCCGGCGACCTCAACAGCGACGTGCGCAAGCGCGTCTCGCTGGAGGGTCAGCTGCGGCGCGCGGTCGACCACCACGAGGGGTTCTTCCTGCATTACCAGCCACGGGTGGCCGCGCAGGACGGGCGCGTCGTCGGCGTCGAGGCCCTGCTGCGCTGGATGGACCCCGGCGGTACGGTGCATTCGCCCGGCGGCTTCATCCCGATCCTCGAGGAGACCGGGCTGATCGTCGAGCTGGGCCAGTGGATCCTGACCGAGGCCTGCCGCCAGTGCCGGGCCTGGCATCAGGCCGGACTCCCCGCCGTGCGGATGTCCGTGAACCTGGCCGCCCCCCAGTTCCGGGATCGGCAAATGGCCCACTGCATCGACCGTGTGCTGGAAGAGACGGGGCTGGACGCCAATGCCCTGGAACTGGAGGTCACCGAAAGCATGCTGATGGCCGACATCGAGCAGGTAATCCGTACCCTGGGCCAGTTCCGCGAGCGGGGCGTGCGGGTGGCCCTGGATGATTTCGGTACCGGGTATTCCTCGCTGGCCTACCTGCGCCGCTTCCCGCTGGACGTGCTGAAGATCGACCGCTGCTTCATCGCGGATCTGGCGCCCGGGACCAGTGATGCCGCCATCGTCCGCACCATACTGGGCCTGGCCGACAACCTCGGTCTCGAATCCGTCGCCGAGGGCGTGGAGACCGCGGCACAGAAGGACTTCCTGGAGGCGGAGGGCTGCCAGACCCTGCAGGGCTTCCTGTTTGCCCGCCCGCAGGCAGCGGCGGACTGCGAACGCCTGCTCGCGCGACCCGCGGCAACCGGCGCGCAGTCGGGCCACAGCGCCTGATCACTGCGTGCCAACAACCCCGGCACCGCAGGGAGACATGCAAGGGCGTCCGCCCAGCGGCTACGATGGCACACCATCCACCGGAGGCCACCGCGTGCGCCCACTCCTCGTCCTCGCCGGAATCGTCCTGCTCGCCGGCTGCAGCGCACTGCCCCGCGGCGACGACGCGCCGCGCGAGGTGTCCTACATCTGCGCCTACGGGCCCGAGTTCACCGCCACCTTCGAAGACAACCAGGCCCTGCTCGCCTTCAATGGTGCCCGGGCCCGCCTGCAGGCCACCGAGACCGCCTACGGCGGACGCTACGCCAACCCCACCGACGACATCGTGTTCTGGACGCGGGACGACGCGGCGATGCTGGAGATGGTCGGCGTGTTCTGGAGCTGCCGCGCCCTGCCCCCGCGCCGATGAGCGCCCGCACCACCGACTTTGTCCGGCAGGCCACCGGCGCCCGCCAGGCGGAACGCGAGCAGGTGATCCAGACCCTGTGGAGCGGTTACGGGGAGATCGTCCGCTACCGGCTGCAAGGGGCCGACCAGCCGACGGTCATCCTCAAGCACGTGGTCTTCCCCGACGCAATGGACCATCCGCGGGGCTGGAGCAACGACCGCTCGCATCAGCGCAAGGTTCGCTCCTACCAGGTGGAGATGGCCTGGTATCGTGACTGGGCCGGCCTCTGCAACCCCGTTAGTCGTGTGCCCCGCTGCCTGGCCACCGGGACCATCGGCGACGAGCACCTGCTCCTGCTGGAAGACCTCGACGCCGCCGGCTTTGCGCGGCGCAAGGAACACCTGACCCGCGCCGAGGCGCAGCACTGCCTGCACTGGCTGGCCCGCTTCCATGCGCGCTTCCTGGGACACGCCCCGAAGGGGCTGTGGCCCGAGGGCAGTTACTGGCACCTGGCCACCCGCCCGGACGAATGGGCCGCCATCGAGGACCCGGCGATTCGCGCCGCGGCGCCCATGCTGGACGCCGCCCTGACCAGTGCCCGCCACCGCACGCTCGTCCATGGCGACGCCAAGGTCGCGAACTTCTGCTTCACGCCCGGGGCCGACGCCGTCGCCGCCGTCGATTTCCAGTACGCAGGCGGTGGCTGCGGGATGCGCGACGTGGCCTATTTCCTCGGGAGCTGCCTGGACGAACGGGAACAGGAGGCCTGGGAGGCCGAACTGCTGGAGGTCTATTTCGCCGCGCTGGGCGAGGCCCTGTACGCGCAGGGCAAGGGAGACGTGGCCGGGGCCGTCGAGCGCGAGTGGCGCGCACTGTTCCCGGTGGCCCAGGCCGACTTCTACCGCTTCCTGGTCGGCTGGATGCCGGACCACTGGAAGGTCCACGACTACAGCCGGCGCACGGCCCTCGCGGTGATCCACCGCATTCAGGAAGAAGGCGGGTCCGACACGGGCCCGGGGTCCATCGCGGGGCCCATCTCGGGATCCAGCCCCAGCTCCTCCGCGACTTCCAGCCAGTAGGGCTCCGCCGAGCAGCTGCCCCAGGCCGCGGTCGTGCCTGCCGGTTTCGCGTCCGGGGTGGGCGCTTCACTCGCCGATTCGGTGTTGTTCCGGCTCGTTTCGGTCGTCATCGGTGAATGATGGCATGTCCGGGCGCCCATCACGGAGCGGGAGAGTCGGCCGCGGCCGCGCCCGCCGCGCCGGAAAACCCGGGACCGCGCACATCCTCGGTTGACCAGCCGCGGTTGCTGTCACGTCCCGTAACCCACCACTCGTGCACGAACAGACGCAGCGGGCCCCGCACCCGCTCCTCGAAGCGGGTCGGCAAGGTGAATCCCTCGACCTCGGCATACTCCAGGAAGGTGGTGTCCACGTGGGCACCCTGGGTCGGTCCAAAGCCGTTCAGCGTGATGTGCACGCGATAGATCAGATCCGTCTCCGGATGGATCCACATCACCACCTGGTCCCGGTCGGCCTTGCCAAAACCCGGCTCGAGGGTGGCCAGGACGCGCCGATAACGCACCCCGCCCTCGCGCCGATCCTCCAGGCGCTCGAAACCCGTTGCCCGATGCTTCACGAAGCTGGGTCCGTAATGAAACAGCTCGCCGGCATCCGTGGTCATCGCGCTGGCACGTATCCGCTCGGGATCCGTGCTGCGTTCGCCGTCGTAGAACACCCGAAACACGTCGCCATGGCGGTACACGCTCTTGGTGCCCTCCGGCCCGGTGTAGTGGAGGGCGTACAGATCATCGGCGGGGCGGAAGCGCTCCTCCCCCACCCCGCGGTAGCCCGCGTCCGCCACCAGCGGCTGGATACGCTGGATCATGCGCCCCCATTCGCCATCGGTCGCCTGGTTCAGGTCGCCGTCGAACGCGCGCAGATCTCCACCGTGCGCCGCGAGCGTGCGCTGGAACAGGGCGTCCGCCGTCAGTCCATCCTCGAACGTCGCGCCGGGACCGGGCTGGGGAAAGGTCCCGCCACAGCCGGCCAGCAGCACGGCCAGACCAAGCCACAGAACCGCCCACGAGCCTCCCGAACGTGCTGAGTGCCCCATGCCATCGCTCCTTGCAATCAATATCTGTACTTTTCTTGTACACTCCCTGTACAGTGTTTTCAACGACACAGGTCGTTCCCTCACTGTCCGGAGTCCACCATGACATCCATCTTCCCGTCCCGAGCCGACGCCGCAGCCGCTTCCGACGCGCCCGCCAACCCCGTGCTCGAGGCGATTCGCGAGGCGGTCGCCTACATCGAATTCACCCCGCGCGGCCAGATCCTCGACGCCAACGAGCGTTTCCTCCAGGCCGTGGGCCACAACCGCGAGGACGTGATCGGGCAGCACCACCGGATGTTCTGCAGCCCGGAATACGCCCGTTCGCTGGAGTACCGCGACTTCTGGCGCCGCCTGGCGGCCGGGGAATCGCGCGCCGGCACCTTCCCCCGGGTGACACGCTCGGGCGAAACCCTCTGGCTCGAGGCCACCTACTTTCCCGTGCGCGACGCCCATGGGCGGCTGGAGAAGGTGGCGAAACTGGCCTACGACGTGACCGAGCGGCAGGCTCAACTGCGCGACCAGGCTGCGGTGTTTACCGCGCTGGACCGGTCCATGGCCGTCATCGAATTCACCCCGGACGGCGTGATCCTCAAGGCGAACGACAACTTCCTCAGGGCCGTGGGCTACGATCTCGACGCGATCCGCGGCCAGCACCACCGCATGTTCTGTGACGAAGCCTTCTACCGCGATCATCCGGACTTCTGGGAGCGCCTGGCGCACGGGCAGTTGATGAGCGGCAAGTTCCGCCGGCTCACGGCATCCGGTGAGGGGCTGTGGCTGGAGGCTACCTACAACCCGATCCTTGATGAACACGGACGGGTCGAGAAGGTGATCAAGTTCGCCACGGACATCACCGCCAGCGTGCATACCGCCGAACGCACCCGCGAAGCGACGGCCGTCGCCCACGAGATGGCGCAGAAGACCGCGGAACATGCCCGCCGCGGCGCGGATTCGCTGCAACAGAACGCCCGCCATACCGAGCAGATCCGCAGCGAGGTCAGCGGCACCCAGGAGGCCGTGGAACGCCTGAACGCCGAGGCCCGCAACATCGAATCCATCATCGAGACCATCCGCACGGTGGCCGAAACCACCCGGATGCTGTCGCTGAACGCCGCCATCGAGGCCGCCCGTGCCGGCGAACAGGGGCGCGGCTTTGCCGTGGTCGCCCAGGAGGTGCGCAAGCTCGCCGCCAACACCAGTGAGGCCACCACCCGCATCGCCGAGGTGATCAACGGCAACCTGGAACGCACCCGCGAGATCGGTGAACGCATCGAGACCGTGCGCGAGATCGCCGAACAGGCCGACGCCCAGGTGCAGACCGTGCAGGGCATCGTCGACGAGATCCACGACGGCGCGAATCTCGTGGTCGAATCCGTCGCCTCCATCCCCCGCGACGGGCACTAACCGTCTTACGGGTCCGCGAGCGGTCTACGCCTGGCTACGCCTCGCGGCGGTCGCGGGTCTGCCGCTCCTGTGGCAGGCCCGACCAGAGTTCATCGAGATCGGGGAACGGCCATGCGGCCGGATCCTCGCGCGCAGCAATGGCCTCCTGCTGGTGCGGCGCGGACAGATCCACGATCTTCGGGGGGATCCGGCAGCCCGAGCTGGTGGAGTAGAAGATCTTCACGACCGGCTTGAGCAGGGAGCCGGACGACTGGTCGACGACCACCCCGATGCGGCCGGATTCCAGGCGTACGAGCGAGCCCACGGGGTAGATCCCCAGGCTCTTCACGAAGGCCTGGAACACCCGGGGATCGAAGTGGCCGTCCGCCCACTCGGCCATCTTGCGAATGGATTCGCCCGGATCCCAGCCCGCCTTGTACGGCCGGTTCGAGGTGATCGCGTCGTAGACATCGCAGACCGCGCCCATCTTCGCGTGCAGGGTGATCTGCTCGCCGGTCAGCCCCTCGGGATATCCCGAGCCGTCCATCTTCTCGTGGTGATGCAGGCAGACGTCCAGGGTCACCGGATCAAGCGCGTCCGCGGACGCCTGCAGGATTCGGTGCCCCTCCGCCGGATGGCGTTTCATCACGGCGAACTCCTCCGCGGTCAGCTTGCCCGGCTTGTTCAGCACCTCCAGCGGCATCGCGGCCTTGCCGATGTCGTGCATCAATCCCGCCTCGCCGGCCGCCAGCAGGGCCTCGTCCTCCAGCCCCAGTTCACGCCCCAGCGCAACCATCAATGCACAAACCGCCACCGAGTGCATGTAGGTGTAGTCGTCCGCGTTCTTCAATCGCGCCAGGCTGACCAGCGCGCGGGAGTTGCGGGTGACCGAATCGGTGATCTCCTCGACCACCTTGCGCGCCAGTTCGGTATCCACCGCGCGGCCCATCCGCGCCTCGCCGAAGATCGACGTCATGGCCTGGCGCGACTTCCGGCAGATGGTGGCCGCCCGCTCCAGCTCCTCCCGGGTCGAGGCGGGCTCCCGGTCGCGCCCCGTATCCGGGATGAACTGCAACGGCGCCGGCACCGCGGCGTCGCGCTCCTCCGGCGTCACAACGGCCTCCACGGCCTCCGTGTCGCGCCCCCTGGAGGTGTCGATCCACACCTCGCGGATACTGCTGTCCCGCAGGCTCGCCAGATCCTTCGGGTCATCCAGCAGGAAGCGCGTACGCCAGAAGGGATGCTCCATCCACGACCCGCACAACTCGCGGATGAACATCCCGCAAACGACGTGCTCCACCTTGATCTTCTTCAGCATTCGGGTCCCGGGATCGTCAAGAAAGGGCGGGGTGCCCCGTGGCCGCGGAGTATGCTGCGGCCACGGGATGGCCACAAATCGCGGCTAACGGCACCTAACGGGAGGCCCTGCTACCATCCCGGAATTCCACGGGGAGGACGTTCATGAGCAGCAAGATCATCGAGGTCGTGGGACCCGCCGGGCACCTGGACACCGTGCTGGGCATCGCCGAGGGGCTCGCGATCGACGTGCTGTGGCACGGCGTGGACGAGAACCGCGACCGCATGGCGGTGCACATGCTGGTCAGCACCGAGTACCGCCAACGCCTGATGGACGACCTCTACCGTGTACTCGGCGCGTCCGAGACCGCGCGTATCCTGGTGCTGCCGGTCGAGGCCGTACTGCCGGACCCCTTTCAGGAGCCGAAAGAGGCCGACAAGGAGGCGGCCGGCAAGAAGGCCCGCGCCGTGTCACGCGAGGAGCTCTACACCAACGTCACCGGCGGGGCGGATCTCACCGGCCAGTTCCTGCTGCTGACCGTGCTGTCCACCATCGTGGCCGCGATCGGCCTGCTGGAGAACAACGTGGCCGTGGTCATCGGCGCCATGGTCATTGCGCCCCTGCTGGGGCCCAACCTGGCGCTGGCGCTGGGCACCTCCATGGCGGACACCCGGTTGATCGGCCGCTCCCTGCGCACGAACGCGGTGGGCCTGGGGGGTGCCATCCTGATCGGGATGCTGCTCGCCACGGTCATGTCGGTGGATGTGGGTGCCCGCGAGCTGCAGATGCGCACCGAGGTCGGACTGGATTCGGTCGCGCTGGCCCTGGCCTCCGGTGCCGCGGCCGTGTTGTCGCTGACCACCGGCCTGCCCACGGTGCTGGTCGGCGTGATGGTCGCCGTGGCCCTGCTCCCGCCGGCCGCGACCGTCGGGATCATGCTCGGCTCCGGCGAATTCTCCGCCGCGTACATGGCGGCCCTGCTGCTCGCGGTGAACGTAGTCTGCGTAAACCTCTCGGCCAAGCTCGTCTTCCTCTACCAGGGCGTACGCCCGCGCGGCCAGGCGCAGCAGGCAGCCGCCGCGCAAAGCATGGCGGGCTACCTCCTGCTATGGGCCATCACCCTCGCCCTGCTGGTCTTTCTGATCCTCGAGGCGGACGTCACGCTGTAGTCTCGCCCCCGGCGCCACGCGCGGCTTTGACCCCGTCCACCGCTTCGCCTAATCTCACGACTGGGTGGCGATCCTTCAGGATCGGTGGCGAACATACCGGAATGGATCCGAATGGGCCGCGACCACCCGACAGGGAGGAACCCGCCCCATGCCCCTGCGCATGCCCGGCTTGATCGCCAGACTCGGCCCCTGGCTTCGCCCCGCTCTGCTCGGACTGGGGGGCCTGCTTTGCCTGCCCGCCGTGGCCTCCGTGGCCCCGGAGCCGCTGCCCGACAATCGGGGGGCCTATCTCTCGCCCTATACGGCGCAGGGGGATCTCGCCGGCTGGGTCGACGAGGCCGTGGGCGAATCCTCCCGCGACATCGCGGGTCTCGCCGGGCGGCTGCTGCAGACCGCCGCAATGGCCTATGGCGCGCAGCAGACGCATCGCATGAGCGGCCTGCTCGATCATGCCAGCCGCACCGCCGGTGTCCCCGCAATGGATTTCGGCAGCGCCCTGGTCGCCGCCACCGAGCCCGGCCGCACCCCCGCCGGCGGACTGGAACAGGTCACCGCGATCCTCGGAGAGCTGGGCCGGCACGGACTGGTCGGCGAGCATGCCGGGCACCAGGTGCGCCAGCTCGCGCGCGTGCTGGAGGACCCGGAAGCCGCCGTGCGCGGCGAGCTCGAACGCCTGCAGATCGGATCGCGGGATGTCGCCGGGGTCTTACGGGATCTCGAGCGCCTGCCACACGGACAGCGCCAGGACGTCCTGCGTGCGCTGGGTGACGACACCGCCCCGGCGCTCGAACTCCTGCTGGACGCGGGGCATCAGCGCCTGGACCGCGAGATCCGCGAACTCTCCCGGCCCCGTGGCGCCCCGGCCAGTGCCACCGGCAGCCTCTTTGGCCTGCTGGCGCGCGATGGCAATGCCGGCCTTTTCGGCGCCGGCGAGGTCCTGCAGCGCCAGCTGGGCGATCACGCCCTGCGCCAGGGGGCCGATCTGGGGATGGGCTTCTTCGCCCTGTTCGACGGCTTGTCGCAGACCCACCGCCAGCTCGAACTGACCCCGGAGCGCATGGCGCGCTACCGCGAGGCCGCCGACCGCTCCTTCGACGATCTCGACAGCCTGCTGGTGCACACCATGGTGCACTACCGCACCCGGCGCGACTTCGCCCGCGCCAGCGAGGCCGTGATGCTCCTCTACCCCGAGGCGCGCCCGCGCATGGACGCCGCCCATCGCGTGGCGGGCGACATCATCACCGCCGAATGGCACCGCATGCAGCAACGCATGGACCTGCAATGGCAGTAAACCCACGGAGAACCGACTGATGCGCACCCACCCGACACCCACCCGTTTCCTTGCTCTGGGCCTCGCCCTGACCCTCGGCCTGGCCGCCACGGCCGCCCACGCCACCCCGGGCGCCGACCGCCAGTTCGACCGCAACATCCAGGCGGTGGACACGGCCTTGCTGGAGCCCGGCACCCGCGCGCTGCTGGACACCTATCGCAACGAACGCGGCTCGCGCGAGGCGCGGCAGATCAGCCGCCAGGCCCTGCCGGGACGCGGCGCCACGCAATGCGCCTGGGACGACCGCTACCGCGCCATGGCCAACCTCGAAACGCCGGCCGAGGTGATCTTTGCCCGCGCCCTGGTCACCAACAAGGGACGCGGTTCGGTGGACCTGGGCTTCGACCGCTTCGAACTGCATGCCGACGGCGCCTGCCCGGATGCGGTCGACAACGGGCCCGTCAGCTTCTGGATGACCTGGTACCAGAACCACCAGGCCATGGAACCGGCGGCCGTCTCCAGCATCGAGGAGGCGCGGCGGCTGTACGCCGCCTCCGCCATGGACAGCAGCATGAAGATGGTCATGCGCTTCGACGGCGAGATGCGGGACGGCCAGCCCCACGGGCGCTTCCGCGTGATCCAGACCAATCACACCCCCGAGATGCAGGGTATGCGCGGCGGCCATGTCAGCAGCCATGCGCTGGGTTATGTCGAATTCGAGGCCGGCGAGCGGATCCGGCGGCTGATCGTGACCGAGATGGCCCACGGCGCCACCCTGGTCTACCTGGAACAGCCCCACGGCGAGGCGCACATGCTCAACTACTGGGTCCTGCACGGGGCCGGCATGCACATGGGCGACCATTACCCGACCAACGCCGCGGGCGAGATCGACGGCCGCTTCGTCCGCCTGCGCAGCAACGAGAACCCGCCCGAGATCAGCACCTGCGTGCGCGGCAACCTCCCGGCCGCCGCCACCGCCTGCGACTAGCCCGTCAAATCCGGTGCGGGCGCCCGACCCGCACCGGACACCCGGATCCCCGCGCGACCCAGCCGGCAACAGGCCCGGGCCATGGCGGACCCCGGCCGGCGTTTTCCCGCACATGGACTACACTCGGGAAATAGGTCGCAATCTCGTACATTCCGGATCGCGGCCGAGAGCCGCGCCCCGCAATGAGGCCGACCCGCACCGGACACCCGGATCCCCGCGCGACCCAGCCGGCAACAGGCCCGGGCCATGGCGGACCCCGGCCGGCGTTTTCCCGCACATGGACTACACTCGGGAAATAGGTCGCAATCTCGTACATTCCGGATCGCGGCCGAGAGCCGCGCCCCGCAATGAGGCGGCCCGCACTGCAGCAACCGGCCCGGGATCGGCCAAAGGAAGTGCGCGATGTCCAGGTTCGAATCGGCTCCCCCCTCAGCCGGCGGCCTTCGGTATTCCGACCACCTCGCCCGCACGACCCTGCGCGCCTGGGTCGGCATGTCGTTTGTCACCGCGAGTGCGCTGATCCTCGGTGGGCTGATCCTTTCCTGGCTGATCGTCTACACGGCGGGCGGGGCCGACAGTATCGTCCCGCATTTCTATTACGTTCCCATCCTGTTCGCCGCAGCGCGCTTCGGCGCCAGCACCGCGCTGGTCGTGGCCCTGGTCGCCGGCGTGCTGGCCGGCCCCCTGACGCCGGTGGATGTCGCGGCCGGCACCGCCCAGGAGACCGAGCGCTGGCTGACGCGCACCGGCTTCTTCATCGGCATCGGACAACTGATGGCCTGGCTGGTCATCCCGGCGCTGCATCCGGTTACCGAGGAGCTGCGGCGGATGCGCCAGGAATTCGATATCCGGCGCGGGCTTCGGCACAACGAGTTCTTCCTGCGCTACCAGCCGATCTACTCCCTGGAGCTGGAACGCCACGTCGGGGTCGAGGCACTGATCCGCTGGCAGCACCCCATTCGCGGCGAACTCGCCCCGGCCGACTTCCTGGATGTAGCGGAGGACTCCTCGCTGATCCACGACATCAGCGACCGGGTGCTGAACGAGGGCTGCCGCCAGGCCGCTGAATGGAGGGCCCAGGCCACCAAGCATGGCCACCCACCCTGGTACGTCGCGATCAATCTCTCGGCACACGACATCGTGCGACCCGAAATGGCGGCCCACGTCGCGGCCGCGCTAGAGCGGCATCAACTCCCGCCGGAGCTGCTCCACATCGAACTGACGGAAACCGTGCTGGCCATGGACAATGCCACCGACACCCTGCACCAGTTCAAGTCGCTGGGTGTCCCGCTGGCCATCGACGACTTCGGAACCGGCTATTCGTCCCTCGCCTACCTCAATCGCTTCCCCATCGACATCCTGAAGATCGACCGCCACCTGATCTCCGGGCTGGGCCTGGATCCCTCCGCGCGGGACCTGTCGCGGGGCATCGTCCTGCTGGCCGACTCCCTGGGTCTGCGCACGATCGCCGAAGGGGTGGAGACCCGGGAGCAACTGGAGATCGGCCGCCAACTCCGATTCGACTGCGTGCAGGGCTACTACTTCGCCCGCCCGCTGCTGGCCAAAGAGATCCCGACCTTGCTGCTCTCCGACGCGCCTCGCACCGGCGGGCTCCACGCGGTCCACTACTGACCGAAGTACTCCCGCAGCAACTGGGTGGTGCGTGCCGCCGGGTCCTCGCGGATACGGCGCTCCTCATCGGCCAGGATGGTGAACAACCCGTCCAGGGCGTGATCGGTCACGTAGCGGTCCAGATCCACGTCCAGCGCCTCCAGGCCGGGAATGCGTCCCGCCGCATCCCGCAGCGGCTGGTACACGCGATACACATCCGCCCGCTCCATCTGCTCCCGGACAATGGGCATGTAGCGCTCGCGCAGGGTGGACTCCGACGCCCCGCGCAGGTACTGCGTGGCGGCATCATCGGCACCCCGCAGCACGCCCTGAACGTCTTCGGGACGCATCCCGCGGATGGCGTCGACAAACACCGGCACCGCCTCCCGTGCCGCGGACTCCGCCGCCCGGTTCATGCGCCGCTCCAGGTCCTCCACTTCGCGCGCGAACCCGACGCGGCGCAGCACATCCCCGGCCTGCTCCAGCTCCTGTGGCAAGCCGATGCGGATCAGCGCATTCCCCCAGTAGCCGTCCTCGCGGCCGGTGCGCTCCACCGTGCGCTCGGTCCCGACGCGCAGGGCCTCGCGGATCGCCTCTTCGGCTCGATCACCCCCGCCCCCGTCCAGCCCGAAATCGCGTACGTCCAGTCCCGCGCAGGCCGTCAGCAGGAAGGGCAGAAGGAGCCAGGGGAGCAGGTAAGCGCGGCGCATAACAGGTGATCCATAACGGGTGTCCCGTCATGATACACAGGGTGGAAAACCCTCCGGTCCATACCCCGCGACACCCCTTGCCGCGCAGGCCCGCTTGTCCGATGGTGAACACATGAACGCCCCCCGTCCCGATTCGTCCCGGCGCCGCCAGCGCCTCACGGCCTTCCTGATCCTGGTGGGCCTGCCCCTGCTCGCGCTGACAATCTGGGTCGGCTGGGCCGAACACAATCCCGAGCAGGAGCGCGAACTGCGCGTGGAGGTGCAGGACCGCCTGAGCGAGTGGTTTCCGGAGGCCATGGAGCTTCCCGACGAGCTGCTCGGATTCATTCCCCGATCCGAGCGCTTCGCCGAGGACCACCCGCCGGACGTCCTGCTCCTGCACGGGCTGGACGAGCCTGGCGATATCTGGGATACGCTCGCGCCGGCGCTGGACGAAGCCGGCCTCAAAGGCTGGGAGTTCCGCTACCCCAACGACCAGGCCATCGACCACAGCACGGACCTCCTGGCGGAACACTGGGGGCAACTCGAGGGCGAGGCCCCGCTGATCCTGATCGGTCACAGCATGGGGGGCCTGGTGATCCGCGATTTCGTGACGCGCTACCGGCACCCCGAGGGCAAGCCGCCCCGGGTCGGGGGGCGACCAGTGGCCGGTGTCATCCTCGTCGCCACCCCCAACCACGGCTCCGAATGGGCACGGCTGCGGGTCTGGCTGGAGGTGCGCGAGTGGCTGGCCGACCTCCAGGAGCAGCGCTTCTCGCTGTTCGCCGGACTGCGCGACGGCACCGGCGCCGCCAAGATCGACCTGCGTCCCGACAGCCCCTTCCTGGCCGAACTGAATGCGCGTCCCTGGCCCGAGGCGATCCCGGTCCGCATCATCGGTGGCAAGCTCCCCGAACCCACCCCCGCCATGCGCGAGAGCCTCGCCGCGCTGGACGAGCAGATCGACCTGGAGCCGGTGGCCGGACGCATCAGCGAATGGTGGGAGCAGACCGACGAGGAACTGGGCGACGGCGTCGTACCGCTGGAGTCACTGAGCCTGGAGGGACACCCGGAGCCCCTGGTTCTTGAGGCCTCGCACCGGGGGCTGCTGGTCCCCGGCCCGCTGACGGACGAGCCCCCCGCCATCGACCCGATCCTCGACATCCTCGACCAGTGGCGCGCGCGCCCCGCCAACGACTGACCGAAGCCACGCCAACCGCGAGCGGTCCCGGCCGGCCCGTGCATGCCTGGCGCAACGACGGAACGACGGAACCAACCGGGGCTGTGCCAGCATCGCGACCGACGTACGCCCCAAAAGCCCCGCTCGCCGCCACCCTGAACGACCCGCCTATGGCCGCTGCAGATCCATGTGGATCTCGATGGTGCGCAGCAGTTGCTGGCGTTCAATCCAGCCGATCGCGCGCCCGGAGGCCTCCATCACCGGGATCTGGTTGAGGTTGCGCTCGCTCATCATGCGCAGGATCGCCTCGGCCTTCGTGTCTGGCGCCACCCGGCTCAGCGACTCCACCGGGGTCATGATCTCGTCGACCCGGCGCGCGGCCCACTGCTCGCGCGGCAGCTTGCGGCTGTCGCTGAGGCTCACCAGGCCCTGCACCCGCTCCGGCGTACCCACCAGAAAGGCCCGGCGCCCGCCCGGCAGCACATCGTGGTGAATCCAGTCGTCGATGGTGGTCTCCGGGCGCACGCAGGGCGGATCCGGGCTGGCCAGGTCCCGCGCGCGCACATCGGCCAGGCGTTCCCGCATATCGAACATTCGGCCCTGGCCCTCGGCCATGGTCAGCAGGAACCAGGCGATCAGCATCATCCACAGCCCACCGATCAGGTTGCCGATCACCACCAGGTTCCAGAAGGCGAAGCCAAACAGCAGGAACGCCACTACGCGCCCGCCCCACACGGCCGCCTGGATGGCGCGGCGCGCATCACCCGTGAGCTTCCAGATCACCGCGCGGAACACCCGCCCGCCATCCAGCGGAAACCCGGGGATCAGGTTGAAGATCGCCACGACCAGGTTGATCAGCGCGAGCCAGCCAAGGGCCACCGGGATCGGCTCGTACCCGTCCGCGGTGGCCTGCGCGAGCGCGGCGAAACCGAGCGCCAGCGCCACGCTTACCGCCGGCCCGGCAATGGCGATCCAGAACTCGTCCTCGGCCCGCTCCGGATCCCGCTCCATCTGCGCCACGCCGCCGAAGATGAACAGCGTGATGGACTCCACCGGCACCCCGCGCCGCAGCGCGACGATGCTGTGCCCCAGTTCATGGGCCAGGATGGACGCAAAGAACAGCAGGGCCGTCACCAGCGCCGTGCCGGCCGCCATGGCCAGGCTCCACTCCGGATACTGGTGGTGAAAGCCCGTGCTCATGCTGGCCACCAGCAGGATCAGGATGAATACCCAGCTGATGTGGAGCTGGATACGAATCCCGCGGATATGGCCAAGGATCAGGACGGTCTTGAACATGCAGCAACTCCTTGCGGCGCCAGGCTCTCCGATACCATCAGCGGTACCGACGTGGTCCGTATTATGGCGCGGCGCACTTGGCTGTCGGCGGGCACGGGGCTTGCGGAACATCCACCGCCGTGAGTGCTCTCAATGCCATGGATATCCCCCTGCTTATCATCGGCGCCCTGCTCGTCGCCAGCCTGACCGCGTTCTTCTCCGGCGTGCTGCCCTACCCCATCGGCTGGATCATCCTGGGCATCGCCTTCATCGCGCGGCTGCTTTATCTGGCCGGGCGCTGAGCGAACAGGCGTCACGCAGACGCGGACCTGTTGTATCGTCGCGACCATGCGCAAGCCCGGAACTGCACCCGTATGACCGCCAACCGACTCATCGGCCTCTACACCGGCCGCGTGGCCCCGGATTACGCCCGAGGCCGCGCCAGCGCCATCGACAAGCAGCCGGTGGCCGGCCCGCTCGCGGTGGGGCCCCTGGGCCTGGACGGTGACGAGCAGGCGGACCCGGACAACCACGGCGGACCGGAACGCGCCCTGCTCCATTACAGCCTGGACCGGTACGACGGTTGGCAGGCGCAGTACCCGGCTCACGCCGCCCGCTTCGTCGCCTCCGGCTTTGGCGAGAACCTCGCCAGCCACGGCATGGACGAGCGCAACGTCCACATCGGCGATATCTACCGCATCGGTTCCGCCCGGGTGCAGGTCAGCCAGCCCCGTACGCCGTGCTGGAAACTCGACGTACGCTTCGACATCCCGGGCCTGGCCCGCGAGGTCCAGGACACCGGCCGCTGTGGCTGGTTCTACCGCGTGCTGCAACCGGGCACCCTCGGCGTGGGCGACACCATCGAACGGCTTGAACGCCTGCCCGACACCCTCAGCATCGCCGCCGCCATGGCGGCGGTCTACCAGCACAACCAGCGCACGCCCCTGGAGCAGCTCGCGGACTGCGAGGCCCTGGCCGCCAACTGGCGCGATAAGGCCCGAAGAAAGCTGCGCGGCCTTGGCAAACACTGATCAATCTGCACGCTCGCGTTGGCCCCCAGGTTTTCCGATGCAAGGCGCGGCATGCCGCGGGTAGTGGTTCTACCCGCCCGTTTCTAATTGATTCGAGGCGCAACGCAGGATCGGGGAACCCGGGGCACCAACCCCACAACTTAATCAACGAAGGGGCCCGGCCGCCCGTTGTTGATCAAAAATGCACGCGCGCACGGCGTTGCGGTTCCCTTGTGCAGAATGACTGCACGGCAGTCACCGCGCATTAAACGCACGCAAAAGCGACTCGAGCGCGAGCGTGTACGTGGATCGGTGTTTCCCTGGCAGGCCCCAGCGCCCACCGCCGACTTGCCGACAAGCCATCCCCCGGGTAGAACAGCGCAACCCTCACCGCTCACATGCTCCCTGTGCACTGCGCTCGACGCATCGCCGACTTGCGCGACTGGCCGAATCGCGTGGCCAATCCGGAGAGCTCGTGCCGGTGCGCACGCGAACCACTCCACAACGCGCCGCCTACGTCTGTGAACTGGCGGTCAACTCCTGACGCACAGGCTTTAACGCGATTTCCGGCCACGCTATCCATGGGTTGCACACAGCCGGGGCGCACCCCCGCAGGGCGCCACCCCGGCGGTGCTTTGTTCAAATCGCAGGAGCAAAACTATGTGGAACGTTCGCAAGACAGCCATTGCCATCGCACTGAGTTCGCTGTTCACCGTCGGCGCCGTGGGCGCCGCCCAGGCCCAAGACCTTGGCGGGTCGGCAGAAGGAGCGGCCGAAACCGGAGCCGAGGCCAGTGGCGGAATGGCCGGCGGCTCCGAACGGGGGTCCGAGGCCTCCGGTGGCGCGGCCGGCGGTGCGACCGGTGACGGTCGGGCCCCGGGTGCCGAAGGCGGTATGGGCGCAGGTGCCGGCGCGGACACCCGGATGGGTGATGACGGCGCCGAAGCCGAAACCGATGCCGAAGCCGAAGGTGGCATCGACCTGGGGAATGACACCGAGGAGGAAGAAGACTGAAACCAGGTCCGTCGACAGGCCGGCCCCTTCGGCCGGCCTGTACTGCCTGCTCCCCGGGGAGCGATGCCCGGGGTCATCGAACCAGCGGGGGTATCCCCTTTACCCCCTGAACCTTCCTGCCCATGGCACGCGCCATGGGCTTTCCCGAGCCGACGCAAGTCCTGGTGGCCCGGAGCCGAACACCTTCCTCCGCCCCCTCGCATCCCCTCCGAACGATTTCCACCGGTTCTCCAAGCGGTGTGACCGATGACGGATATCCCTTTGTCTGTGCAGGTTCGCGTGCCTGTTCTATAGCGATCCGACCGCACCGATGTGTATGCGCGCTCGGCGACGGGGTAGCATGATCCCATTCGCGTCGCGCGGGAGAAGCGATCGTGCTGTTCTGGCTTACGCTGGTGCCCTTCCTGCTGCTGTTCGCATGGCTGGTGCCGTTGCGCCGCCCGGCCTTCGAGGCCGCGCCGCTCGCCTATCTCGCCACACTCGTGCTGGCCGTCCTGGTCTGGGGGGTATCGGGCCCCGTGCTGGTGGCCAGTCTGCTGGACGCCGCGGTCGTGTTCGTGGAGGTCCTGCTGATCATCGTATTGGCGCTGCTGGTGCTGAACGTGATGATCGGTACGGGGCACATGAGCGCGATCCAGTCGGTGATCGCCAGCGTCTCGCGCGACCACCGGGTACTGGCCATGCTCCTCGGCTGGGGGCTGGTCAGCTTCGTCGAGGGCATCGCCGGTTTTGGCACCCCCGCGGTGCTGGCCGCCCCGCTACTGGTCTACTTCGGGATGCGGCCGCTAAAGGCCGTCGCCATCGCCCTGATCGGCAACAGCACCGCCGTCCCTTTCGGTGCGGCCGGCACCCCCGTGATCATCGGCTTCGCCGGCCTCGGCCTGGATGCGGAAACCACCCGCTCCGCGGTGCTGCAGACGGCCGTGATCCACACCGCTCTGGCGCCGTTTGTCACGCTGTTCATGGTCTGGGTCGCCACCCTGGGCGAGGAACGCGGGCGCTTCCGCGCATTCGTGCCGTTCGCCGTTCTGTCGGCCCTGGCCTTCGGCATCCCGTACCTGCTGGTTGCCTGGCTGGTGGGGCCTGAGCTGCCGTCCATCATCGGGGGCGTGGCGGCCATGGCGATCATCGCCCTGGCGGCCCACCGCGGCTTCCTGCTGCCCGGCCACGAGCGACGGGAGGAAGTCGAGCAGGCCCCGGTCGGACGCGTCCTGCTGGCCTTCGTCCCCTTCGCGGTAATGGCCGTTGCCCTGATCGCGTCGCGGACCATCATGCCCCTGCGCGAGGCCCTGCAGTCCGTGCGCTGGTCGCCCGGGGCGTTTCGGGAGATCGAACTCGGCCAGAGCCTGACCCCGCTGTACACCCCGTATTTCTACTTTGGTCTTGCCCTGCTCACCGCCCTGGTGCTGTTCCGCGTGAGCCGCCCCACGCTGGCCCAGGCCGTCGCCGCCACCTGGACCAAGCTGCGCGTCGCCGCGATCGTGCTGGCCTTTATCATCGCCCTCACCCAGCTCCTGCTGACCTCCGGCCACAACGCGGCCGGCCTGCCGTCGATGCCACAGGTCCTGGGCCAGGGGCTGGCGGAGATCCTGGGCGGCACATTCGTGATGTTCAGCGCCTTTATCGGCGCCCTGGGCTCGTTCATGACCGGCAGCGCCACCGTCTCCAACCTGTTGTTCGCGCAACTCCAGGCCGATACCGCCGACGCCCTGGGCATGGCGATTCCGACCGTGCTGGCTCTGCAACTGATCGGTGCCGGGGTGGGCAACATGATCTCGCTGCACAACATCGCCATGGCGGCCGGGGCCGCCGGGCTGCAGGCCCGCGAGGGTCAGGTGATCCGCGAGACCATCGTCCCGGTCATCGTGGTGTGCGTCGGCGCGGGCCTGCTCGCCCTCGCCTGGTAGCGCCCGTCCGGCGCCTGCGCCGTGGCCCCGTGGCTCGGGGCTGGCGTCGCCGGCCACACTCCTGTACACCGGGGGGCGGAACCCCACACCCCGGAGATCGCATGTTCGCCAAGCCGCTTCTTCTCGCCGCCCTGCCACTCGCCGCCGTAATGGCATCCCCTGCCTGGGCAGCCGAGGACACGATCCAGCAGATCCTGGAGGCCAAGGCGGCCGCCTGGGAGGCCGGGGACGGCGAGGCCTGGGCGCGCGACTATGCGGAGGATTCTGGAGTGGTCAATCTGGTCGGCACGCGCTTCGAGAACCGCGCCGGCAATGCCCGGCGGCATACGGAGCTTCTGCAGGGCCCCTTTGTCGGCACCTCCCTGGATGTGGACGTCCAGGACATCACCCTGCTGAGTGAAGACACCGCCTTCGCCGAGGCCCGGTTCCGGGTCTCCGGTATCGAATCCATGCCCGAGGGCCTGCCGGACCACGGCGACGGGGAACTGCACACCCGCATGAGCTTCCTGCTCGAACACGACGAACACCACGGCTGGCAGATCCGGTTCGGCCAGAACACCGCGGTGCACCGGTAGACCGGGCCCCGGTCGCGAACGCCTCAACGGCTGGCGTGCTCACCGGGTACATCCCGGCCAGGGGGATCCCGGCGCTCTTCCAGCAACCGCTTCAGACATTTCAGATCGTCTTCCACCGCGCGGCGATCGGCCCGGAACTGCTCGTCCGTCGTCCCCGGCTGGCGGAACAGGCTGAACACGAACTCGCTGCCCGCTCCGTTCGGCAGCACGCGCATGGGGTTGTGGATCACCGCGCCGGTGGGCAGCTCGACCTCATGATCCAGCACCCCGAACGGGTTGGCCGGGGCAAACCGCAGCGTGACCGTGCCCACGGGGCCGTCGACGACCCACGCATCCCCCGCCTGCCGCACGCTTGAACGCGCCAGCCCCGCCGCCCATAGCGGCAGGTTTCTCGGGTCGCACGCGAAGGCGTACACGTCCTCGGGCGCTCGCGCGATCGAGGTCGTCAGATGGACCACCTCGGCCAGGTGCGGCCCGCGGACGTCCACGTCACCGACCTTCGTACGCGCGAACGAGCGCCGCGATGTCGAACTTCTTCATCTGCAGGAATGCCTGCGTGACCCGGGCCAGCGCCTCGGGGTCACCCGGCTGCATCAGCTCGTCCAGCACCGCGGGCACGATCTGCCAGGACAGGCCGAACTTGTCCTTCAGCCAGCCGCATTCCACCGCCTGCCCGCCATCGGCCGTCCGCCCCGAGGTTCACGCTTGCGCAGCGCAGCGGGAGGACACGCAGGCGCGCGTGCCCTCCCACCCGGTCAGCCTGGCTTGCAGGCCAGGCCGTACTCGAAGGTGTGGATCTTCACCCCCTCGGGGAAGGCCGCCTTCAGCCGCCGCTCGAACTCGGCGTAGATCTCGGCCTTGTGCTGCTGGACGTCCCAGTCGCGGCTGTCACAGTCGACGCCCTCGACGTCGAGTTCCATGTTGAACTCCAGATCCGGGGCCATTTGTACGCGGATTCTCGGCATGTCGATTCTCCTTCCGGTTCGGGGCCCTACAGAACGGGCACGAGCAGCAGCGCCATGATGTTCAGCACCTTGATGAGCGGGTTGATCGCGGGCCCCGAGGTGTCCTTGTAGGGGTCGCCGACCGTGTCGCCGGTCACTGCGGCATGGTGCGCTTCCGATCCCTTGCCCCCGTGATGCCCGTCCTCGATGTACTTCTTCGCGTTGTCCCAGGCGCCGCCGCCCGCGGTCTGCGAGATCGCCACGAACAGCCCGGTCACGATCGTCCCGATCAGCAGCCCCCCGAGGGCCTCGGTACCCAGGAACACGCCGACCAGAACGGGGACCAGCACGGGCAGCAGCGAGGGCACGATCATTTCGCGGATCGCCGCGCTGGTGAGCATATCCACGGCTCGAGTGTAGTCCGGCTTCGTGGTGCCCTCCATGATCCCGCTGATCTCGCGGAACTGGCGCCGCACCTCGTTCACGATGCCGGAGGCCGCGCGACCGACCGACTCCATGGTCATCGACGCAAACAGGTACGGGATCAGGCCGCCGATAAACAGGCCCACGATCACGTTCGGATTGCTCAGCTCGAAGTTGTGCCCACCCCCGGTGTGATGCACCAGCTCGTGGGTGTAGTCGGCAAACAGCACCAGTGCCGCCAGGCCCGCCGAACCGATGGCGTAGCCCTTGGTCACGGCCTTCGTGGTGTTGCCCACCGAATCCAGCGCATCGGTGGTGTCCCGCACCTCGGAGGGCAGATCGGCCATCTCCGCGATGCCACCGGCGTTGTCCGTGATCGGACCGTAGGCGTCCATCGCCACGATGATCCCGGTCATCGACAGCATCGTGGTCGCGGCGATCGCGATGCCGTAGAGCCCGCCAAAGGCATAGGCCACCAGGATGGCGGCGCACACCGCCAGCACCGGCGCGGCGGTCGCCTTCATCGACAGCGCCAGCCCGGCGATGATGTTGGTCGCGTGACCGGTCGTGGAGGCCTCGGCCAGATGGCGAACCGGCCGGAAGACCGTGGAGGTGTAGTAGTCCGTCGCCACCATAATGACGCCGGTCAGGACCAGCCCTACCAGTGCCGCCCCGTACAGGCGCAGCGCGGCCCCGCTCTCGATCCCCATGTTGTTGGCCAGCGCGGTATCCGGAACCAGCACCAGGGTAACGGGCAGGAATGCCACGGCAGCCAGCCCCCCCGAGACGATTAGCCCCTTGTAGAGCCCCCGGATAATCTCGGAACCCTCGCGCGCCTTGACCACGAAGGTACCGATGATCGAGGCCAGGATCGCGCCGCCACCCAGCACCAGCGGATACACCGCGGCCATCAGCCCCAGCTCGGGAATCAGCAGCGTGCCCAGGATCATCGTCGCGATGATGGTCACTGCATAGGTCTCGAACAGGTCCGCGGCCATCCCGGCGCAGTCGCCCACGTTGTCGCCCACGTTGTCGGCGATCACCGCCGGGTTCCGCGGGTCATCCTCCGGAATACCGGCCTCGACCTTGCCCACCAGGTCCGCCCCGACATCCGCGCCCTTGGTGAAGATGCCACCACCCACACGGGCAAAGATGGAGATCAGCGAACCGCCCAGGGCCAGCCCGACCAGGGGCGAAAGTCCCACATCGCCCCCCTCCGGTGTCAGCCACCAGAGCACGGCGAAATAGCCCGCCACCCCCAGCAGCCCGAGCCCGACCACCAGCAGGCCGGTCACCGCGCCCCCGCGGAAGGCCACATCCATCGCCGCCTCCAGGCTCGACTTCGCGGCCGCCGCCGTGCGCACATTGGCGCGCACCGCCACATGCATGCCAATGAACCCGGCGGCCCCGGAAAGCACGGCACCGATCAGAAACCCGACCGCGGAGCCGATGCCGATCACCAGCCACAGCCCTACGAACAGCACCACCCCGACCACTGCAATGGTCGTGTACTGCCGCTTCATGTAGGCCGAGGCGCCTTCCTGGATCGCGCGTGCGATCCGCCGCATCTCGTCGGTACCCTCCGATCGCGAAAGCACCCAGCGGATGGACAACAGACCGTAGACCAGCGCGACAACGCCGCACAGCAGCGCAAACACGAGGCCGGAAAGTGGCATGGACATGAGCTCCCCCTTCGATACGTCGTGACACAAGATCCTCCGGCGCAGCGGGCACCCGCGACGTTCAAGAAGAACGCGCCAGGCGCGACGCCACCGCCCGGGTCAGGCCCGGACATCCGGTTTGTGCAGCCCGGTCGTGCCTGCGCGCGACCGGTCGTCGAGGCGTGCGGCGGCCGCTGGCGCGGGCGTACAGCCTCGACAAACGTATCGGGGGATGGTGGGTCGGCCGGGAGATCACTCAGTGACCGGACCGCAAAAACCCCTTACAATGCTAGGGAACTTACGTGGTGCGATCCCGGCCGTCAAGCCATGCAGCCATCAGGGTTTTCGGAACCTGCGCCGACATTACCGTTCACAAAGAGCGTTGATCGCGCACGACCGGGCCCGATTCGTCCCGCGGCCACACCGCGTATCCGATTCGCCGCATACAGGGACGCGGGCACGCAAGCGCGGAAGTCGCGTAAAATCCGCCACTTTCCAACTGACGCAAGCCCCTACTCGCAGGCCTTCCCATGACCAGTGCCCAACCAGCCACCCCGAACTGCTACTTCTGCCGGGTATCCGCCGGCCTGGCCGACCCGCTGATCTACGAGAACCGCTCGTTCGTCGCCCTGTTCGACACCAATCCGGTCAACCCCGGGCACGCACTCGTCATTCCCCGGCGCCACGTGGTCTCCCTGTTCGACCTCGACGACACCGAACAGGCGGACTACTTCGACGCGCTTCACGGCGTGCGCCGGGTCATCGAAGCCACGGACCTGGAAAAGCTGTACCGCAACATGCGCGTCCGCGAAGACCTGCGCGAGCGCCCCAAGGACCACATCGACAACGTCCTGGACCTGCCCTTCCTGGGCAATCCGCCCGATGCCTATACCGTCGGCAACAACGACGGCCGCATGGCCGGGCGCAGCATCGACCACCTGCACATGATCCTGCTGCCGCGCTACGCGGGCGACGTCGAAGACCCTCGCGGCGGCATCCGCAACGTCATCCCGGATCGCGCGAACTACCACCGCCATGCCCACCCGGGCGTACGCACCGACACGGCCTGAACAACGCCAATGCCATGCGCGTGGCACGCCTCCACCAACCCCTCGGCGCAGTCGCCTGGCTCGCACTGACCGCGGCATCGTTGGGTCTGCCGACGGCCAGTGCCAGCGGGGACGAGGACCTCGGTGCACGCATTGCCCAGGAAGGCAACGACCGCGGGGCGACCGCCTGCATCCAGTGCCATGGCGAACAGGGTCAGGGCCAGTCGCAGCCGCCGTTCCCGCGCCTGGCGGGGCTGCCGGAGCAATACCTGGTGGAGCAGCTGGAGGCCTACCGGGACGGCCTGCGCCCGAACGCCACCATGGCGCGGATCGCCCAGCACCTGAACGACGAAGAGATCGAAGCGATCAGCCGGCACTACGCGGAGATGGAACCGGCGGGCGGCCCGCATGACGTGCCGGGCGATCTGGCGGAACGAGGGCGCGAGATTGCCCTTGCAGGATTGCCGGAACGCAACGTCCAGTCCTGCGCCTCCTGCCATGGGGACGAAGGACGCGAACGGAACCCCAGCCTGCCGCCGCTGGCCGGCCACCCGCCCCGCTATCTGATGGCACAGCTCCAGGCTTATGCCCACGGTGCGCGCGAGACGTCCCTTGCCGGCCTGATGCAGGGCATCGTGAGCGAACTGGAAGAGGAAGAAATGGCGGCACTCGCGGCCTACTACGCCTCCCTGCCGGCCCGCGGCGAGTAACCAGAGCTCGAGGCAACCTGTCCATTCGGCCTGGCACTACCCCGCTTCCACCGCCCCCGAGGCCGGATCAAACACCCATGGTTCGTCGCCGAGGCGGAACCGAAGAGTTCCCTCCACCCAGCCCAGCGCCTCGTAGCGTTGCGCCTCCGGATCCAGCTCCCCGTGGTGCTCAACACGCACTGGGATCGCATTCGCTTCCACCGAGTCGCCCAGCGATTCGCGATCCACGACCGTCAGGGTACGGTTCCCTGCAGGTCCTTCCTGCGCGAACACCACATGGCGCCCATCGTCGCTCCAGGGCCCGATCGTGACGCGGCCCCCGTACTGAAACGCCGCCGGGCTCGCCGCGCCGCTGTCCGCCCGCACCAGCCAGCCGGCGCTGTGGGCCGCACCGCTGGTGACCACCGCTACCCAGGCATCATCCGGGGATGCCCTGGCCTCCCGGAATCGCGTTGTCGCACCGAAGGCGTTCTGCGCGTCCACCTGGATATCGCCGGGCAGGTCTTCAATGCCAAGGAGCGTGGCACCCTCCGCCGTCCGAACAGACGCCTCACGGATGTCGAGCGGCGCCTGCACGGACGCCTCGCCGTACCCGGACGGATGCTCTTCCTCCCCCGACGGCGTGCAACCACTGATCACGAGCAACGTGACTACCACACCGGCGGCGACCCGGGGCGCGACGCGTCGAACCGAGCGGCCGCGTCCAGGCCAGAACGCGCCCGCGCCCGACCGCTCCGCCAGCGCATCCTCGCGTTCTCGACTGTTCGCGAGACCCCGCATCCCCCTCCAACGACACACACCTGCATCCGCAGAACTCATAGTGCGTGTCCTCTTTATGGTGTTGACTCGGTGCTCGTCTTCAGAGGTCTCCGAACACTTCCGACGCGGGCACCGGCTGGCCCAGGTGGTACCCCTGTCCAAGGGCAACCCGGTAGTCCTGCAGGATGGGAATAATCGCCTCCTGATCAACGAATTCAGCGATCGCCTCCTTGCCAAGGCCAACCGCAAGATCTGCGATCGCCCGGACAATGACCCTACTTTCATGGTCATCCACGAGTCTACGAGTAAAGCTTCCGTCGATCTTGATGTAGTCCACTGGCAGCTGGCCCAGGTAGTGGAAACTGCTGAACCCCACCCCAAAGTCATCCAGTGCCGCGCGGCATCCAAGCGCGCGTATGCCGGTCAGCACACCCCGTGCCGTGGAAAAGTCGCTGACGGCTGCGGTCTCGGTCACTTCCAGGATGAGTTGCCGTGGGTTGGCACCACTGGCGCGCAACTCCTCGGCCAGGTAATCCGTAAGGTAGTCGTCATGCAATGACTGCCCGGAGAGGTTCACGGCCAGACTGATGTCTTCGTCCTGAATCCTGCCCAACAACTGCAGCGCCGCGCGCAGCACCCAACGATCCAGCTGCACGATCTGACCACTGCGCTCGGCAAAGGGGATAAAACGTCCCGGCATCAGTAACTCGCCTTCACCACCGTGCATGCGCAGCAGCACCTCATAGTGACGCACGCTGCGGTCACTCAGGCGCACAATGGGCTGAACCATCAGCTCAAAGGTGTTGGTCTTCAACGCCTTGTGCAGCTGGTCCACCCAGTAGACCCGCTGCTCCAGTTCATCCCTGACGTCTTCCACCGCGTGCAGCAAGTGCCAGCGTTGAGGCCCTCCCTCTTTCGCCTGATACATCGCCACATCGGCGCTTGCCATCAGGTCAGCGGGCGTAGCGCCGTGCTCCGGGAAGCGGGCAATACCTATGCTGGCCGACACCCGATGGTGCTGCTCACCGATGGCGAGGTCCACATCCTCCAGCAGCTTCACCACGTACTGCGCTACGTACATGGCCTGATCGTCGCTCGCGCCCTCCAGCAACAGGGCGAACTCGTCACCGCCCAGGCGCGCGATTACGCCGCGGTATCCCAGATACTCGTACAGGGTATGGCCCACTCGGCGCAGCAACTCGTCCCCGGCGTGGTAGCCCCGTAGCTCGTTCACATCCCGGAACTGATCCAGGTCCATCAACAGGACGGCGCCATGGGCACCCTTGGCCAGGGCCTGATCCAGCGCCTCATGGAAGTAGCGGCGATTGTAGAGTTCGGTGAGCGGATCGCGCTGGGCCAGCCAGGTCAGTCGAGCCTCGGCGGCCTTGCGTTCGCTGATGTCCAGCCCCACGGAGATCCGGCCCGGCTCATCCCCGGGAAGCGGCGCGTGGTACCAAACGACCACCCGTTCCTCACCACCGGGCGTGCGCAACGAACGTTCTTCCTCCCCCTGCTGGACATCTCCATCCAGGACGGCAGATCCGATGGGCAAGACCTCGTCAAACGTCCGGCCGATCAAGTCCTCCTCGGAATGCTCAAGCACGGTCGTCGTGTATTCATTGACCAGAGTGATCCGCCCGTCCGAATCCTGGCTGATGATAAACACCCGTGCCGTGTCCAGAAGGCTACCGATGAAATCGCGCTCGCGCGCCAGTGCCTGGATCTGCGCCGCCAGCTGCTGATCCCGGTTCTGCACCGTGCCCTCCAGGGTCTCCAGCTGATCGGCCAGATCCAGGGTCGTGGTCTCCAGTTCATCAATCTCGTCCTGAAACCGCCGGCGCGGTTCCGGAATCACCTCCCGGGTCCGCGCGAAGCCACCGCTGGCCAGCCCCGGCAGCACCTCAGCCAGTCGATACAGGCGCCGCATCGGTGGCCAGACGATCAGCAACACGATGACCTCCGCGATCACCCAACCGGTCATCCCGGCGAGGAACAGGTTACGGGTGTGCTCCCGGATGGCAGCGACCTGAGAGGAGATATCCGAGAGGGACAGCAAGTACCCCTCAACATCGGTATCCGTGCCGCCATGGCCCGCAAGCGGGAGCGCCTGGACTTCCAGAACCCGCGACCCATCCTTGAACGTCACTGGATCCCGAGACAGCGAGGACCACGCCACCTCCTCGGCCATGGCGCGCAGGGTCGGCAACGTCTGTTCGATCCGGGTGATCGCCAGGAGATGCCCGCCCCATTCCGGCACCTGACGGAGCATATCCCCCGTTTCGGGCTGCCCTGCGCTGCGCAATAACAGGGCAACCTCACTGCCGGACACGTTACGGACCTGTTGGGTGAGATCGGCCAGAGACCGGGAAACCAGCACAGTCCCCGCCATTTCCCCATCCACCAGCACCGGTACCAGACTGTGGATAAGACAGTCGGCTGCACAGCGCAGATCGCTGTGAGGCCGCTCTGTGTCGCGGACCCGATCCAGCCAATCTTCGACGAGCCCGGGCGTCAGGCTGTCGTCGTCACCTCGGCTGGAGAGCAGACGCCCCGATTCGAGATAGATCCGGACCTGCGCCACTCCGGCGTCCAGTTCCAACGTGGGCCATTGGGTCGCCAACACCTGATCGGCCAGTATCTTGTCTCGCTGCTCGAGCGCACGGGACAAGCCCGGCGCCGCCGCCACCACGGCTGCCAATTGCTGCAGGCTGTCCTCGGCACGTTCCAGCGCCAGCCGCATCTCGCGTTGCTCGCGAGCGTGACTGTCCTCGCGCTCCTGCTGGAACTGGCTTTCCAGGATGTCATGGCCCAGCGTGGTAATCAGCGCTACCAGACCGACCAGCACCAGACTGGTCAGCACAATAAGCCGCCCCGTGAGTCCCACCCGGATGCGCGAATGCGATGTGTGTGGCTTCGTCATCCCCAGGTGCCCGTTCTATTGCGTTCCGGCCGGTTTCAAAAACGCAGGGAGAGCTGCAACATCAGCATGTTCCAGCGCTTCCGGGTCTCGGATGGGTCGGGATTGTCACCGGATGGCAACCAGCCCGTACCTTCGATGTGGTGATACTCCGCCCCCAGCATGACCTGCGGGTGCGGATGCCAGCGCAAGCCAACGGTCCAGTCTTCGGCGTAGCGCGCATGTGCCGGCAGGCCAGTAGCGGCTGCAAAGCCACGTCCGGAACGGTCACTGCGATCGACCACCAGGCTGTCGTAACGAATCAACCATTCCCAGTCATCACTGAAGCGACGCGAGTACTGCAGATACCAACTCTCCCCGGTGATATCGAAATCGGCCCCGAGGTCGCTTAGTCCCTCCATGCTGGAATGACGCAGCGCATATTCACCGGTCAGGCTCCACAGTGGCTGGTTGTACTGGAGGGAAAGAATCCAGGGCTCGAATTCAAACTGCCCGTCGGGCCCACCATCGCGCTCAAAGCGTGCCTTGACCTGAGCAGCACTCAACCCAGCGACCACACGGCCACCATCGTGCTCGTAGAGCAGCTGCGCGATCGTCGAGTTACGCGGCTCGATAGAACCCGGGACGTTATCCAGTCGCAGCGCCCCCTGTAGATCGTCATCGGCCTGAGGCCGTCCGAAACCGACCTCGCCGCGCAGGAGCCCGGCATCGCCTATCCGCTCCTCGAAATAGGCCTTGCCACCGTCGGAGGCCAGCGCCAGCGAACGGGCACGATCGAAATAGATGGATTGAGGCAGAAGGATGCCCGGCCGGGTAAAGGGCATATCGCGGGTTTGATTGTAGAGGCCGAAAGGATTCTTCACTCGCCCTAGCTGCACACCCACCGTTCGCTCGGGCCCGGATAGCGCCTGGTAATCGATCAAACCATGATCCAGTTTCGGCCGGCCATCATCCCCGATCTCCCCGGCACGCCGGCTGAGCACTTGCGCCGAGAGCAGCAAGTCTTCACGGGGCCGCAGGGAGGCGTTAACCCCAAGCTCCGTGAAGTCGAAGCTGCCGCTGCCGTCGCTGCTGGATCCGAAAAAGTTGTTGTAGTCCGTCGTCACCCAGCCCTGACTGAGAAACCCGTGCAACTGCAAGGTCCCCAGCGCACCCTCGTCGGCCATCGCCGGGCCAGCCGCCGATGACGCAATCAGTAACAGGGTCCCGCCCAGGGCAGGCCGCACCTTATTCCATCTCGATGACTTGGATACGCTCATCCAGGTACTCCTTTGTGAGGTAGCCAATCGCGCCGGGCGTGGTGCCCACACGCTCATGCATCTCCGACAGAGATCCCACTCGACGGGGTGCCTGGCCGGTGCCGGAAAATACCGCTCGGTCCCACGCAAGGCGTAACTGATGGGGAAATACCCCGAGCTCTTCCTTCGCAAAGCGCACATGTACGGGGTCGTTGTCCCCCAGCACGAACACGCGCGCGATCTCGCCGTCCGGCCAGCTGCGCTGGCGCATGCCAAACAAGGCCCGGGTGGTGTCGCGGGTCAGGGTCTGGGTCGCCACGCTCGGATGGGCGACCACAAATACCGCTTCATCATCCGCCTTGGACAGACCTGCGATGCCGAAAGCGACACCCACCCAAAGCGCGATGAAAAGCCGAAGCGCGCCACGTCGATCAGGGACGCACGCACCAGCAGATCCCGCAGAGGGAAGATTACGGTTAGCAGGACAGATGATGGGCGCTCCCTTTCCTGTCAGGCATCCGGAGGAACCGGACCCATGGCGTGAATCAGCCGCATCTCGCCGATCCTGACTTTCCCGGATACGAAACATCGGTCTCCTTCGCGGGCTTGTCAGGACTGCAACACTCAAGCTCCGGATTGTACTGGGCTGCTCACCGAAATCTACTCGCCTGCGCGCCCGGATCCACCTTCGTACTTCATCTTGCCTTCAGTGTCTGCGGGGCGCACACGGGACACTCGGTGTTCCGTTAATGGCAGACTGCATGGAAGCCAAGTCCGATTCGGGTCCGTTGCAATGATCTTCGACATAACACGGTGAAAATGAAGCGCCCTCCTCCCCTGCTGTCCACCGGTTTCGAGCCTCAAGGTGCAAGTGCCTGCCAATGGCTTGGCCTGGCCCTCCTGGTCTCCCTGGTCTTGTGGATTCTCGTTCCCCCGGCGGCCTTGGCCTCCACATCCACCGAACAGACGATCGAGATCGGCGAGCTCGGCAGCTTGACGCTGCGCGAACCGGCGACCTTCTGGGTCACCGACCGCGCGTACGAGCCATCTGAACTGCCGCTCGATCAGTTCCGCCCTCTGACCAGTGATCAAATCAACCGCGGCATCACAAAAGAGGCCCACTGGGTCCGGGTCCGGCTGTCCAATGCAGACGCGGAACAGCCGCAACACTGGGTTCTGCACCACGAGACCAGCTACCTGGATGAAATGGCCGTCTATTTCTCCGATAACGGCGCCCCACTGGAAAAAGTGCTGCTCAGTGACCGGCAGCCCTTCGCGGAGCGCCTGCTCAACTACCGGACACTCGCGTTTCCCCATACCACCCCGGCGGATGGTTACACCGACCTGTTTCTCCGGCTGCAGTACACGAAGCCCGACGCCATGTCGCTGAACGTCTTCCTGAGCCGTGCGGATCACTTCCACAGCCAGTCACGGGGCGAGTACCTCATCTACGGTGGTTACTACGGCCTGTTGGCGGCTCTGATCATCATCGCCGGGACCTTCTCGCTGATCATGCGCCAGGGTGTTTACCTGTGGTACGCCGCATTCCTGCTGGCCAGCATTCTGATGTGGGCGCTGCTGAACGGTTTTGCCTTCCAGTACCTCTGGCCCAATTCCGTGTTCTGGCACAACGAGGGCTTTCACATCGTATTCCTGGCGGTCGCCATCACCGCCCTGCAGTTCTCGCGCCTGTTTCTCCAGACTCGATACTGCTGTCCCCGCATCGACAAGGTCATCCTTGCGGCCCAGGGCATCATGGTTGCCGGAATCGTCTTGCGGTTCGCAGGCTTCTACACGCCAGTCCTGTACCTCTCCTTCGCCTCCCTGGCCCTACTCGCATTGCTACCCATCCTGGGCGCGATCGCCTACCGGAACGGCATGCGGTATGCCCGCTGGTACACAGTGGCCTGGAGCCTCTACGGTCTGGGCCTGCTGATCAGTGTGTTCAGCGCCGGCACTTCATTGTTTGCATGGGGCATGGCACCACTGGCGTACGCCCAGGCCTTTAGCGCGCTCGAAGCCGTGTTCCTGCTGGTCGCTCTGGGAGAAAGGTTGATCGACTGGGACCGGGACCGCCTGCAGGCGCTGAAGGTCGCCAACCAGGACCCGCTCACCGGGCTGGGCAACCGCCGCGCACTCAACGCGGCATTTGATCGCGTAAAGGCACTCCCCCGATCCAGCGAACTGTCGGTATTCCTGATTATGATCGACCTGGACAACTTCAAGGCAATCAATGACCACTATGGCCATGATGCCGGCGACCGCATCCTCACCCGACTCGGCAATCTCCTGCTGCAGTTATCCCGGCCTCAGGACATCTGCATCCGCTACGGTGGCGAGGAATTTGCCATCCTGCTTGAGGCACCCGGCCCGGAACAGGTGCGCCTGATGACCGATCGGATCCGCAAAGAATTCTCCGACACGCCCACGGATTACGAGGGCCACCGCATCGAGCACACCCTGACAGCCGGCATCGCCATGGCCCCTTCAGCCGGTCGCCGGTTTGACCCGGACGCCCTCATCCGTCAAGCCGATGCCGCTTTGTATCAAGCCAAAAACGCCGGGCGGAACCGAGTCGTCTTCCAAATGAGTGAACCAGAACCCCCAGAAGGTCAGGACTAGTGCTTCGCATCGCTGCCGTGTTGCTGGGCCTTGTGATTCTTGCCAGCTACATCGGAGTGCAAAACTGGGAGGCCATGCGGGTGCTCCAGGACATCGAGGCCGGTGACGGACCGAGCGCGCTAAAGGACCGCACCCCGGAACCCGCGCGCGAAACGCTTGCAGTCACGACGAGCGAAGGGGCCATCGAAGCCGACCTCTACCATCCCCGGCAGGATGTCGGCGCCCGTATTGTCCTTGTGCCGGGCTTTACGCCAGAGGGCAAGGACGACCCCCGCCTGGTACAACTCGCCAATACACTGGCCCGGGCACGCTTCCTGGTGCTGGTCCCCGATCTGGAGGGCACGAAAGCCCTGAGGATCCGCACCCAGGATGCCGCCGCCATCGCGGATGCCGCTGCCCTGTTGTCCCGCCTGGAGGCAGAGCGCGCCCCGGATCACCAGGACGTCGGGGTCGCGGCAATCTCTTACGCCGTGGGCCTGGCCGCGCTCGCGACGCTAACGCCACAGGGAGAAGCCAGCATCGACTTCCTGGTCGGGGTCGGCGGCTACTACGACACGAAGAACGTCATCACCTTCGCCACGACCGGGGCCTTCCAGGAACCTGGGTCAGACCGCTGGATGACCAGGACTCCCGATCCACTGGCGAAGTGGCTATTCCTGCGCGGCAATCTGCACATGCTTAATGCCCCCGCAGACCGCGAGATCCTCGACGAAATTGCCTGGCGGCGCATGCACGATCCCGAGGCCCCGATCGACGAACTGGCCGCCGGTCTCGGCGAAGAGGGGCGAAGCCTATTGGCGTTAATCCGGAACGATGACCAGGAACGCGTGCCAGCGCTCCTCGAAGACCTACCTGAAAGCGCACAGGAGGCCATCGACATGCTATCCCTGGCCCACCGGGACCTCGCGCACCTTTCCAGCGGGGCGCTCCTGATCCACGGCCGCGACGACAACATGATTCCCCACACCGAAAGCGAGCGCCTCGCCCATGCAGTCGGCGAGACCGACCTGCATCTGATCGACGGCTTCTCCCACATCGATGCGCGAGGCGTGGGCCTGGTGGGCCAGTGGCAGCTCATCCGTGCCGTAACCAACCTGTTGGCTCGGCGGGACAACTGACCTGCGACAGGGGCACCTTCTCGCCCGGCCACCGCCTACTGGACAGCCCTCGTCCCGCGGCAGCCGGGATACTGCGGGCACCCCCCAGAACTCCTGCCCCATATTGGAGCCCCGACGGGCCTTGCGCTTCACCATGGCGCTGCCGCACTTCGGGCAGTCCGGAATAGCCGGCGCCGCGTGTCGCTCACGCAAACCCTCCACGTGTGCTCTGCGGGTCTGGCGCGAACGCTCGAGTCCGCAATTCTCCAGCGTTGCGAGCATGGCGTGGACCTCGTCTTCGCTCCACACCTCATCCCGGAATGAGCGGATGTAGCTCACCAGCCCCAGCCCATGGACCACGTTGTCCGGCATCCGTGTCTTGAAGGTGCTGCCACCGACGAAAACCACTACCGAGTGAATCTGCTCCGGGTCTACCCCCAGCGCCTCGGCTACCGCGCGTTCATGGCGATAGTTCTGGCGCAATGGATTCTGGAAACGGAACGACCGGCGGTAGATCTTCTGTGTCCACTGGGCCTGGGGCTCACTCCCGAAAATCCAGCCCCGCATATTCTTCGTCTCGATGACGAACACCCCGAACCGCGACACCAGCACATGATCGGCCTGTGTGGTCCCGTCCGAGGTCTTAAGCATAACGTCGTGAACCACGCGACCCGACTTTCCATCCAGACCAACCGCCAGAACGAGGCGAACCCACAGCTCGCCAAGCCAGCCCTTCACCTTTGGAAACCGAGCGATTGCAACCAGCGCCGCCAGTACCCAGGCCCACCAGAACTGCAGAGCCGCGTTCACAAATACTGCGCCCAGATCGATATCCATCTCGATTTCCTTCTCCGCTCCCGGGATCCCGCATCGCCGACTGCGCGGGATCAACGAAATCGCGGCTGTCCTCTCTTCGCTCTTCCCGTCGAGACCGTTGTCCTCGAGTCAGTAGGGGACGGGGCCCCACTCCCGGCGCAACCGCGTCAGTGTCGGATCGAATTGGCAGCCAATCCGCCGGTCCACCTGCTCGAAATGGCGTGTCAGCTCCGGCATGGCCTGACGCAGCTTTTCCACTTCGTCCGGAGGAATCTCCGGATCCCCCTCCTCCAGGCAGATTCGCGCCAGATCATAGCCCCAGGCCTGACCGAGGTAGTTCACCTTGTGGTGATCACAAACGTCTTCCGTACCCCGCGCTACCTGCATCAACTGCCGCGTGAACTCATCGTACTGCCGATGCTTGATGGCGCATTGCTCGCCTCCGCCGGGCGCGCCCGCGACACCCTCGGCCACCGACTCCGGCGCGACCCCCGTCAGCGTCGGGTCATACTCGTCGTCCAGAACCGCGGCCAGCAATGCGTCCGCCGTCTCGCCGGTCTCCCGCCATTGGTCGGCAGCCGCGGCCAGCTGGCTGCGTTCCTCGTGCAGCTCACTGTACTGCTCCACCGAGCGCTGAACCTCTTCATCGAGACGCCAGTAGGCCTCGAGGGATGGTCGCGCGTCCCGGTTCAGCTCCGCTTCGCACCGATCCTCCATGCGCGCCGGATCGTTCTCCCATGCACGACGCCCATACTGCTCAAAGCAATACGGGATCGCCGCCCGGGCAATCGAGTCGTCCATATCGGGGGTACCGAGGGCCGGGCGTACCTGCCACTGCCTTTCCAGTTCATCCCGGAGATCGTCTTGCTGCGTCACCAGCGCTTCGTAATGCGCGCGCCGGCGATCCAGCTCCTTATCCTGCTGCTCCAGGGCTACCCGCACCCGCTCGCCGTCACCTTCCAGCCTCGCATCGTTCCGAGCGACGGCGGGTTCCTCATCGCCGTCCTCCGGAACGGTGTCCGCAACCCGCTGTTCCCCGCCCTCCGGAACTGACCCTGACTCCAACTCCGGCGCCTCAAGCTCCGCCTGTCGTCGCACCGGCACCAGTCGAGCGGCCTCCGGATACGCCTCCAACAGCTCTTCGTAGCGCGCCTCGGGGGCGTCCGACTCTTCAATGCGGTCCACCATGCGCTCGAACACCGCCTCCCGCAGTGGCGTCGCGGGATAGGTTTCGAGAAACTCCTGATACGCCTCCAGCGTGTCGCGCTCCCGATACGGCGCGAAATCGTCCTCATCGCCACGAGGTGCCAGCTCCAGGTGAATCGCGATGGGCTCGCCCCCCATAGCCGACGTGGGCTGTTGATGAAGCTCCGAGTCGTGATACCCCTCCTTGCGCGCCAGGAAGTACATCCCGGACCATCCCTCGGACCGCGAGGTCGTCAACCGAAAAGGGGTCCTCGTATAGTGATAAAGGCGGTCCGGACGATCCCCTCGATAGATCTCGGCTCCGGGCGGATCCGACGTCAACACATACTGGGTAGGCCCATGCTGGACACCAGCACATCCCGCCAAGACCCAGGTCAGCCATAGCCCAACCGCCGCCAACCCTACCCGCCTCAGCCCCTTGATCATCCTGCCGCTCCCTGACCCTCGCCCGTGCCAAACGAGCCTAGGCCAGTCCGTGCGAAGTTGCCATCGCGGCCATCGGCCAGAAAGCCGGGCCCGAGAACGCGGCGCCGCGCCCCGGTCAGGCCAGTAGACGCGCGCCCGATCTTGGGTATGCTGCAGGCATACCCCGGCTATCGCTCGCGATCGGCAGCGGCCGGGATTCCGACACCCACGCGGGTGTCGGGGCGCGCCACGAACCACTCGGCGCCGCATCCCGATGTCGCGTGCGTTAACCAGGAGCCTCACCGTCATGGGCATGGCCTGTTGTGCACCGCACGGCGCGAACGCCGGCATCAACCCCTGCCACTGTGGCGCGGCCCATACCCAGGCGGCCCTCCGGCGCATCGAGGCCGACCTGAACCGGCGCCAGTTCCTCGGCGGTGCCGCCGCCGTGCTGGGCATGTTCGCGGGCTTCGGCCTCGCCCCGCGCGAGGTCAAGGCCGGTGAACCCGGGCAACCGCTGCTACTCACCCACCTGCGACTGTTCGACGGCGAGACCCTCGAGATGCGCGAGGACGTGGACATCCTGATCGAGGACGGCCGCATCGCCGCGCTGCCCCGGCGCGGCGAGGGCCCGACCGCCGCACGCATAATCGACTGCGGCGGGCGCGCGGTCATCCCCGGCCTGATCGACGCCCACTGGCACAGCACGCTGGTCGGGGTCAGCCAGATGACCGCCATGACCGCGGACATCGGCTTCCTGCACCTGATGGCCGGGCGCGAGGCCGGCGCGACCCTGATGCGCGGCTTCACCACCGTGCGCGATCTCGGCGGCCCGGCCTTCGGCCTGAAGATGGCCATCGACCGCGGCGCGGTGGCCGGCCCGCGCATCTTCCCCTGCGGCGCGATGATCTCCCAGACCTCCGGGCACGGCGATTTTCGCCAGCGCCACGAGTTGCCACGCATGCCGAGCACCCCGCCGAATTACATCGAGAGCAGCGGTGTCGCTGCGATCGCCGATGGCGTGGACGAGGTGCTGCGCCGCACCCGGGAACAGCTGATGCAAGGCGCCAGCCAGATCAAGATCATGGCCGGGGGCGGCGTCTCCAGCCTGTACGACCCACTGGATACCGCCCAGTACCTGGAAGAGGAGATGCGCGCCGCCGTGCGCGCCGCCGCCGACTGGGGCACCTACGTATGCGCCCATGTCTACACGCCGCAGGGCATCCAGCGCGCGATCCGCGCCGGGGTGCGCTCCATCGAGCACGGCCAGCTCGCCGACGAGGAGACGGTGCGCATGATGGCGGATGCCAACGTGTGGTGGAGCATCCAGCCCTTCCTGGACGACGAGGACGCCAACCCGAAGACGGACCCCGTCTCCCGGGCCAAGCAGCTCCAGGTGAGCGCGGGCACCGAGCGCGCCTTCGAACTGGGCCGCCAGTACGGCGTGCCCATGGCCTTCGGCACCGACATCCTGTTCAGCCCCGAGGGCGCCGCCAGCCAGGGCCGCCAGCTCGCTAAGCTGACCCGTTTCATGGCCCCGCTGGAGGCCCTGCACATGGCCACCGGCGCGGCCGGCCAACTGCTCACCCTGTCCGGCGACCGCGCCCCCTACCCCGGCCGCCTCGGCGTCATCGCCGAAGGGGCCCTGGCCGACCTGCTCGTGATCGATGCCGACCCGGCAGCCGGCCTGGACTGGCTGGATGCACCCGCCGACCACCTGGACCTGATCATGAAGGGCGGCAGTATCGTCCGGAACCAGCTGGCCCACACTCGATAGATCAATATCCGCCGGTCCGCCTCATATTCCATTCTCCGGATCGCCACTACCCGCCATGGAGTCATGCACGAATGATCTAAAGAATGTTCACCACCAGCCGGCTGCTGGTACTGGTGACGGTCGTGGTCAGCACCATCGCGGCTCTCCTGCTGTATGCCGCCAATGTATACATCGGGTTCAATATCGTGGTCGATTTTGTCCAGCAGGTACCCAGCTCGGTCGATGAGGGCAAGAGCCTGGCGGTGAGGTTCCTGAAGGTCCTCGACATGCTGCTCATCGCTCTGACTTTCCAGATCATCGCGGTTGGCTTGTTTCGGCTGTTCATCAAGCCGGATTCCGGCAGCAAAAGCAGCTTGCTCTCCGTGTTGGAGATCCGGCATTTCCACGACCTCAAAGTCACGATCATTCAGGTCGCGATCGTGATCCTGGTTGTGCTTTTTCTGGAGCAGGCAGTGGAGGTTGGCGCATCACTGGAAACGCTCTACTACGGCTTCGCCATCGCGGTGATCATCGCCAGCGCTGTGTTTGCGTTCCGGAACATGACACATGGCGGGGACTGAACTCACCGTCCCTTTCTTCGGCGGGGAATCCACCGGGCCACGGCCCGCGGATCAGGGGACAGGCAGATCCGGCGACCCACGGCTCCCGGCCAAGGTCTTGCGCTCGCTCCGCCCGGAATACTCCGCACTTCCTGATTATAGATCCGCAAGCATCTCGCGCCGCCCGGAATCACCAGCGCCGGACCATCGCCTCCCAAGAGGGACAGGACATCCCGCTGCAGGTATGGTGTGGCCATGGGACAAGGCAGTCCCACAGTCGGGCCGGGACGCGCCCGACCCGGTTATGGAAAGACCAGGGAGCGAACATGTCAGGGAAGGGAATCTTGGTCGGCCTCGTGGTACTCACTGCCGCGGGCTTCGGCTACTACCACTACGAACTCCAACAGGCGGAGCAGAAACTCGACGACCTCGTCGAACGGCTCCAGCCACTCGGCACACTGCATTACACCAACGTCGGGGTTGGCCTGGGCGGCAGCCTGTACGTAGACGGTCTGCTGTTCGAGCCCCACAATACGGCGGTGGGCCGCATGCGGGCGGAACGCGTCTCACTGGAAACCGGCAACCTGTGGCGACTCGCCCGCCTTCGACACACGCTGGACGCCCGCCGCCTCCCACAAGAATTCGGGTTCTCGGTGCAGGGCCTGACCCTTCCGGCCGGGCTGGTCACCGGCAATCAAGGCGACCCACCCGCACTGTCGCTGGACACCGCCGGATGCGGTTCCTACCACGCCGCTCCGCCGGACGAATTGATGTCGGCGCTTGGCTACCACGACATCCCTCTGGATTTTGCGGTCCGCTACGACCTGGCAGACGGCAACGACCGCATGACCGTGCACAGCACCTTCGGCATGGGGCCGTTAAGTGCCGGCTCGTCCACTGCACACTTCTCGCTTGAGGCCCGCTCCAACCGGGCGCGCGATCTCGCACCGGCGCTGATCAACGCTCCCCTGCAGTCAATGACGGTGGTCTACGAGGATCGTGGCTACTACCCCGCATTGATGGAATTCTGCGCGGCCGAAATGGATATGACCCTCGAGGACTACACCGAGCACCACATGGGTGAATGGGTCGAGGCCTGGCGCCCCTTCGGCCTGCAGCCGGGGCCCACGCTGGTCGCAGCCTATGAACACTTCATCCAGGCCCCCCGCGACCTTTCGCTGCGGATCGGTCCAATCGACAATCCGATGCTTCTCTGGGCGAACCTGGACTCGGCCGAACGCATGCTGGGCCAGATCGAACATCGCCTGAGCGTGGCGGGCAGACACTTTGGCCCGGTGGACCTTTACCCGGTCGCCCCGGAGCCCGCCCGGACGACCCCTCAGCCCCAAACGAACTGGCCCCAAATGCGGCCCGAACGCGACACGCAAGCCGAACCCTCAACAACCGCCACCATTGCACTGACGGCTCTGGAAGAGCACATCGGACACACACTCCGCATCACCCTCGCCGACGGACGCGCGCGCAACGCTGAGCTGCTGGCCATCGAGGGCGATCGCATCCGCGTGCGTCGTCGCGTCGGCAGCGGCTATATGGAGGCGCCGATTGCTCTCTCCGCGATCGCCGAGGTACGCCGCCTGCGCTGAAGCCATCCCACCCCGGTGACTACCACTCGACCCGACAGTCCTGTGCACAGGTGACAGTTCTTACGAAATCACGGGTGTCCTCTTCGAGACGCTTTCGCAGCGAATCAGAGGCGTGGATTCCGGCGGCCCAGGCTCCCCGAATCTCGCGCCCTGGAGGACGGGCCGAACACCGTGGCGAGAATCATCCGCGTGGAGATCGCGATCAACACCACCCCCAGTAGCAGCATGCCATCGACCACCCAGCCGTTCTCGAACCACGGCAGGAGCGGATCCGAGTTTCCGAGTCGTTCCGCCAGGCCGAGTCCCAGCAACATCGCTCCGGGCGTATGCACCATGAAGGCAAGCCGCATCGCCCGCGCCCGGTCATCCTGCCTCGGCGCCACATCGTTTCCATGCCCCGAATCGGACTCGTGCCCAGCGCCATCAGACTCCTGCCCCGCGACGTCGGTCACCAGAGGGTCCCGCCTCGGGTTCACATTCGTCTCCTGCGTTGGCGATACGGACGGGTATCGCCGCACGAACATCCAACCAAGACCGGCGGGGACGACCACAAACCCCAAGAACAAGACCGTCAGCGCCACCCCCATCGACGGGTCGCCACCGGCGATAGCCCAGCCTGCAAAGAGCACGACAACGGGCAGAATCAGCGTTGCGAGGGCGTACCGCACCCGAGGCCCCAGTGCGGCCCGCCTGGCCATAAACAGGATTCCCAGTGCGACCAGCACTGAGGGGATATACAGAATCAGTAAAACCATGCGCGCCTCCATGCGTCGCTATTAACCACTCTCGGCCCGGGTCAGATCAGGCCTACTAATCCAGGGACAGAACCCGACCCCACAGCCCCTTCTATCAGCCGGGCCCGATATTTGCCAGCCAGTGCTCTCGCCGCTCGCGGTGTGTCCTCACCTGCTAGACCGTCGTAATGCCGCATTCTTGTAAACGAACGCCCTGACTGCCTCAACATACCGCTCCGGGTGTGTCACATGAGGTACGTGGCCAGCGCCCGACAAGGTAACGACCTCCCCCATCGGCAACGCGTCTGCGAGCATGGCGACCACTGGTCCGAAGGTGGGTGGGCTCTGATCTCCCACGGTGAGAAGGGCTGGCCGCGAGAACCCCTTGATCCAGTCCAGATCGAAGGCAAACTGTTCCGGATCGTTTGATTCGTCGAGAAAAGTGGGCGCATTTTCGATCATGGTCTGCCGGAACTCCCACGGAAGCTGTGCCCAGGTTCCGGGGCCGAGCGCCACGGTCTCGACGAACTGCTCCGCGGCACCGGCATGATCGCCAGCCGCGATGCGCTCGACCACCGCACTGATCCGCCTCTCGGCGTCCCGGAGCGTCGGCGCCATGGCGGGATCATCTTCCAGCAACGAGAACAACGGCGGCTCGTGCCCGATCACCCCCCGGACCAGATCCGGCCGTTCGCCGGCCAACCGAAGCGTGATCGACGCACCAAAGGAGTTCCCCACCACCCATAGGGCCCCAAGTTCGAGATGCTCGATCAAGGCAGCGAGGTCTGCGACATCCTCGCGAACGCTGCCTTGCGTGGCCGGCCGCTCGCTTTCGCCATGTCCGCGCCGGTCATAAGCGAGGACCCGGAATGAATCGGCCAGTAGCGGGACCACCGGCTCCCAGGTCCGGTGGGATACCCAGCTCCCGTGCACCAGCACGATGGGAATCTCGCCCGTGCCGGTGAGTTCATGGAAGAGGCGGACGTCGTTCACGGTTGCCAATGCCATTCCTGCCCCTCCTCGACCGGGACCTGCGAGCAAGAAATCATGGGAGCAAGAAATCATGGGTGTCCCCTAAATCCTACGGCAAGCCTTCATGGGTGTCCTCTTCTTTGCTCACCGAAAGCGAGCGCCTCGCCCGTGCCATCGGCGAGACCGACCTGCACCGGATCGACGGCTTCTCCCACATCGATCCACAAGGCGTGGGGCTCATCGGCCAGTGGCAGCGTGTGCGCGCGATGATGGACCTGCTGGCCCGGCGGTCGGATTGACGCTGCGGACCGTAACGAGGCCGACCCCGCTATTTGGTTTTTCGTCAGGGGTCCCTCTGGGGGTAACCCTCCGGCTTTGTCACCGCGATCTTCCAGATGTCTTCATCCCGGGACAGGCCGGAAAAAACATAGCCCTTCTCTTTGCACCACGCGTTTACGTCATCACCACAGGGGGCGTACGTGGTCAGCAGAACCGCGTTGGTTCCGGGAGCCAGCCGATCCATGGCCTGATTGATCGACAGCAGGTACCCGGGACACGTCTGCCCGCGTACATCAATCGACACGGTACCGTCCTCGTGTTCACGAATGTCGGCTGAGATCGTTTTGCCAGGGACCCGCCTGCCAAATCGCCACCACATCTCGCCCTCCTTCAAATACATAACGGGATCCAGCCCCGAAAACGGGTCGTTGGCCTTCGTCGCCAGAGCGGCAACGGCCGAGGGGCATCAGCCTAAAGACACGACGGGACCGGAACTTTCCGCCCTTCCATGCTCTACTCGTCCTCCCGAAGGCCGGGGAAACACCGGTCCCTACACACGCATGTGACGACGGCTTTGCTCAGCCATTCGTCACCACTTCGAACAACAAAACGCCCCACATTGCCAACAGAAGCAGCGTGCTAACTAAGTACGCATCGCGTCGCCGTGGAATATTCGAGTTCTGCAGGTGCAATAAGCTGTGGATCATTCGCATTCCCGCATAGGCCCAAGCCACGGCGACCAGGAGCGGGCCGCTATGCCCCGAAACGTAGGCCAGCAAGCCGCCGACATAGAACAGCACCGGCATTTCGAACAGATTCGAGTAATGCTGATACGCCGAACGCATGTAACCGGGCGGCTCATCACCATCACCATAGCGAAAGTACTCCACGCGCAACCCGGCACGCAGGGCCTTCACGGCAGTCGCGACCATGTATGCCGCAATAAGGAACGTCCAGCCCACCAGCGCAAACAAGGGATACAGGATTGCCGCCGCCGCCATCGCCTCACCTCTCCGTTCAATTCATATCCGCGGAAGGGTCGAATGACTGGCAGGCTAGCGCACAAGAAGATATGTTCAAGGACATAAATTAAACACGAAGGCGGTCAACGGAATGCCCTACACCAAGGAACACAAGGAGCTGAGCCGCAGGCGCATCCTCGACAGTGCCAGCCGCCTATTTTCCCGGCGCGGCTTCGATGCAGTGACACTCGACGATCTGATGCACGATGCCGGGTTGACGCGGGGAGCCTTCTACAATCACTTCGACGACAAGGCCGACGTATACGCCCAGGCTATCGTCCACGCCGCCAATAATACGCCCTTCGCGCATCACATCGACGTGGAGAACCCGCACCTGCCAGCCATCGAGGAAATGCTGGATCGGTACCTCAGCCGTGAGCACATCGATCAACCGGATCGAGCCGATCCACCGTGTCCTCTCGCCTTTCTGGTCACGGACGTGGGGATTCGGGAGGAAAAGGTTCGGGATGCCTACAGCCAGGTACACCACAGCCTGGTGGATCTAATCGGCCGTTCGTTGCACCAGAGCTCCCGTGACGCTCAGACAGTAGGCCTGGCCGTCTCGGCATTGATGATCGGCGGCGTAGCCATCGGCCGGGCCCTGAATAGCCCCGCCACGGCAGAAGCATTACTGCATAGCTGCCGCGACGCGGCCAAGCAGCTCCTGCGCAATGCCGCGCCGGGGCAGCAGCTCACTGGAACTGCAGGCACGGCATCATCGGCTGGCGGGCCGGTGGGGCCAGCCTGAAACCCCGGGCCGGAGCACGATAGCCGACTGCAAGGCGAAGCCCGGTAACGGGGAACCAAGACAAGGTCCAACCTGGGTAGTCCGTCGCTGCATCAACGTGTCAGCCAGCCGCGATCCGCAACAAGGAACCGCAAGAAACGCGCCTTGACCGCAACATTCTGCAAGCCCCCGTGCGATCCGATTTCTAGACTCGAATCCGGTGATGCCGATCCGGACCCCGCTCTCGCGAGGCAGCGCCTCCCCGACGGTCCGTTATTCACATCACCGGTGCACCCAACGCCATGTGTACACCAAGCATGGAACGGAGGCTGACCATGACCAGAATCCCACTGATGCTGCTGACCGCGATGCTTGCAACCGGGGTTGCAGCCCAGAACGATCCCACCCACTCAGCGGTCGGAGCCAAGCAGCAGCTCGGCACGGTCTCGTTCGGCGCAAATTGCGTGGGCGAAGCCGCAAAGGCGTTTGACCATGCCCTCGGGCTGATGCACCACATGATGTACGAGCAGGCCCGCGGCGAGTTCGCCACGATCGCCGAGGCCCACCCCGACTGCGCGATGGCCCACTGGGGGGTGGCGACCACGTTGTTCCAGCCGCTGTGGGCCACCACGCCGAGCGATGCCGAAGTGGCTCGTGGCCGCGACGCGATCGAGCAGGCGCGCGCCACGGTCAACGATGAGCGCGAACAGGCGCTGATCGAGGCCACCGCGGCCTTCTTCGAGCCGGACACCGACCGGCAATGGGATCGCCTCGCCGGCTGGACCCAGGGCATGGCGACCGCGTACCGGGCCTACCCGGACGATCACGACATCGCTGCGCTCTACGCGCTGTCACTGCTGACCGAAGCCACACGGGCCGATGACCGCGATGCGCTACACGACGAGGCCGAGGCGATCCTCAAGCGCGCGTGGGAAGAGGAGTCGACCCACCCTGGCGCCATCCACTACGCGATTCATGCCACCGACGCCGACGGGCGTGCCGAGAACGCCCTCGCGATGGTCGAATCCTACGGCAAGATCGCGCCCGACGTGCCGCACGCACTGCACATGCCGTCGCACATCTACGTACGCCTTGGCGACTGGCCGCAGGTGATCGACTGGAACGAGCGCTCGGCCGAAGTCGCGCGGGAACACGACGTCAACGGTGCGATCTCGTTCCACTACATCCATGCCGTCGACTACCTCGTCTACGGTCATCTGCAGCGCGGCGAAGACTCGGCCGCCGACGAGATTCACCGGACCGCGTTCGACGAGGGTCGTCACCAGGGTTCCTTCCCCGGGGCGTTTCACCTGGCCGCGATACCGGCACGGCTGGCGGTCGAGCAGCGTGACTGGGACGCTGCGGCCGCGATCGAGCCACGCGTGCCCGACTACATCGCCTGGGAGAACTTCCATTGGGCCGAGGGCCTGAGCTGGTACGCCCGCGGCCTGGGCGCGGTCCACACCGGCGATCTGGAAACCGCCCGCGAGGCCGAGCAGCGGCTGGCGAACCTGGCCGAAGGAGCCGAATCGGCCCCTGACGACCGCTTCCCGGTCTACATCGAGGCCGACCGGCACATCCTCGCCGGCTTCATCGCGCATACCGAAGGCGACCACGAGCGTGCTGTCGAACTGTTGCGCACGGCCGGCGAGCTCGAGTCCTCGGTGGAGAAACACCCGGTGAGCCCGGGCGCACTGTTTCCACCCTACGAGGCGCTCGGCGAGCTGCTGCTCGCACTGGACCGCCCGGACGAGGCGCTAACCGCGTTCGAGCAGTCCGACGGCATGTGGCCGGGACGTTACAACACGCTCTTCGGTGCCGTTCGTGCCGCCGAGGCAGCGGGTGATGCGGATGCGGCGGCACGCTGGGCGGCGCGGCTGCTGGAGATTGCGCCGAACACCGAGCGCAATACCATCGACCGAGCCCAGGTGCTGGCACGCCACGACTGAGCCGGTATCCGCGCTCGCGGTGTGATGCATCGAGGCCATCAATGCCTGGGACTCGGCGACGAGCCAGACCGGCCGCTGTTCCGGTGAGAACCCCAACTGAGAGACAGCGGCCGGTCGCCCACCACATGCTTGACGAAGACAAGAATCATGGGTGTCCTCTTCTTCTGCGGTTCGTGGCCAAAGAACCCATTCCAAGCCTCCAACAACTCCGGTTGCCGACGCTCGACAACCCCCGTATCTCCTCGCCCCGCTGTCATCGCCGTTAGCCCTTTTTGCGGGCCTCGTCCACGTCGTCCGCCAGCCACGCCTTGATCAGGGATTGGTAGGGCATGTCACGCTTGTTGGCTTCGATCTTGATGCGGTCGAGGAGCGACTCCGGCAAGCGCAGGGAGATCGTCCGGGTAGAAGGCTTGAGATTCGGGAGCTCAACCGCCGCGGCGCGGTTCCAATCGACGTAGTCGCTGGAATCATGACTCTCCCAGAACGCCCGCTCTTCTACCTCGTCCTGGAACTCAGGAATCTTCTTGGTCTTGCTCATAGATGGCTCGCTCTTTGCGGTGCATATCTCGGGCCGAAATCACACGGATTCTCGTGCTTCGCTCGCGCAGCGTGAACGTAATGTGCAGCCGGCGACCTTCATGAGTGATACCCAACGCGTGGTAGCGGGGCTCACTCCGACTGTGTACCACGTCCGCCAGAACCAGCAACGGGGTATTGAAGAACACCTGCTCCGCCTCTGACTGGCCCACACCATGTTTGTCCACGCTCTTCCGGGCATTTCCCTCGTCCCAGTCGAACCCGGTAATGTCCTTCCACTGGATCATCTGTGTATATTACCAACGTATACAGCCTGCCTCCAGAGACAGCCCGCTTTTCCGTGTATGCATGTCGGTCTGCAACGGCGCCAACCAGCGCGGAACAACCTGCGGCTTAAGGCGTACACGCCCGTCCCCCCGCACCTGAAAAGAGGCCCGCCGACACCCCGAGACCCTTGATAAAACACCGACCTGCCGATACCGCCGCGCTCCTCATGCACTCCACTCGCCCCAGCGCTGCCACATGGTGGGTAGCCCGCCCCCTGCCGACATGCCGCACGAACTGCACCGGATCGATCTGGAGGCGCTCCAGGATCGGCGGTATATGCTCCGGGATGGCACCCCGCTTGTCCTCCCGGATCGCGCGCCCGGCCCAGTCCACCAGCTCCAGGTAGTCCTCCGTGGTAAACACCACCGCATTGGCATGCGGATCGTCCCCCTCCCGGCCCAGTACGGTCAGGCGAGGCTCGTCCCCCTCACACGCCGGACCTTCATGCTCCTGGCCCTCCCGAGCCAACGCCCGGATACGCTGCTGGATCGAGGTGAAATCGGAGGCCTCGGGCGTATCCGCCATGCCGGCGCGCACCGGGTTCAAATCCACGTAGCTCATGCAGGTCAGCACGGCCGCGTCGTCCAGCAGCGCCTGGCTCTTGTAGCGGCCTTCCCAGAAGCGGCCCTTGCAGCCATCCTCCGCATTCGCCCGCCGCGCCAGATGTTCGTTCAGGCTGCGCATGAACCAGGACAGGTCCTGCAGCCGCGCCCGCCACTCGGCAATCTGCACCTGCGCCCGCTCGCGCTCCGCGACCGTCTTCGTCTGCCCCGCCCGATAGCGGGCTACCAGCACCGGCAGCGAAAACAACCGCTCCCAGCGCTCCATCACCTCGCCCTCGCTCCATGCCGCCGCCCGATCCGAATCCAGCCGCACCACCAGGTGATAGTGGTTCGACATCACCGCGTACGCACACACGTCCACGGCGAACACGTCCTGAAGCGCGCGCAGACGCTCCAGCACCCAGCCTCGGCGGTGCTCGTAGTTACGTCCAGAATAGGAATCCTCGCCGCACAGGAACGCGCGGCGCACACAGCGACAAATGCAGTGGAAATACGGCGTCGTCTCGACCGAGACGAGCTCCTTCCTGGCTCGCGTCATCTCCGGACCCTCCCTGGTCCATGCATTCCCCTGAAACCTAGACAGCCGGCATCAGACCGTCAAGAAATCATGGGTGTCCTCTTCTTCCTTCCCCTGAAACCGGACAGGTTCAGCGACAACCGGCTGGGGCCAGAAACATCCGAACCGATATCCCCACACCCTTGATGCTGCAACGGCCGAGCTGCTTCACCGCCTCGCGAAAACGCTCCACGTGCCCCAGGGCCGCTACATGGTGCGACCTCTGTCCCCTTCCGACATGCCGCAGGAAATGCACTGGATCGATCCCTAGACGTTCCAGGATCGGCGGAATGGATTCCGGGATAGCCCCGCGCTTGTCCTCGCGGATCGCGCGCCCGGTCCAGTCCACCAGTTCCAGGTAGTCCTCCGTAGTAAAGGCCACCGCATTGCCATGTGGATCGTCGCCTTCCCGCCCCAATACGGTCAGGCGAGGCTCGTCTCCCTCACCCGCCGGACCTTCATGCCCCTGATCCTTACGAGCCAGTGCCCGGATGCGCTGCTGGATCGAGGTGAAATCGGAGGCCTCGGGCGCATCCGCCATCCCGGCGCGCACCGGGTTCAGATCCACGTAGCTCATGCAGGTCAGCACGGCCGCGTCGTCCAGCAGCGCCTGGCTCTTGTAGCGGCCTTCCCAGAAGCGGCCCTTGCAGCCATCCTCTGCATTCGCCCGCCGCGCCAGATGTTCGTTCAGGCTGCGCATGAACCACGACAGGTCCTGCAGTCGGTCCCGCCACTCGGCAATCTGTAGCTGCGCCCGCTCGCGCTCTGCCACCGTCCTGGTCTGCCCCGCCCGATAGCGGGCTACCAGCACCGGCAAGGAGAACAGCCGCTCCCAGCGCTCCATTACCTCGCCTTCGCTCCACGCCGCCGCCCGATCCGAATCCAGCCGCACCACCAGGTGATAGTGGTTCGACATCACCGCATACGCGCACACGTCCACGGCAAACACGCCCTGCAGCTCACGCAGACGCTCCAGCACCCAGCCCCGCCGGTGCTCGTAGTTCTTGCCCGAATAGGAATCCTCGCCGCACAGAAACGCGCGGCGAACACAGCGACAAATACAGTGGTAATACGGCGTCGTCTCGACCGAGACGAGCTCCTTCCTGGCTCGCGTCATCTCCGGACCCTCCCTGGTCCATGCACTCCCCCACAAACCTAGTCAGCCCGCCTCAGACCGTCAAGAAATCATGGGTGTCCTCTTCTTTCTACTGCTCTTCTTTCTACTGTTTTTCCAGGCCACACTTTGGGCAGGGATAGTCCGGCCATTCAAAAGTTTTCACGTGCCTCCCACAACAAATCATGGGTGTCCTCTTCTTCCCGCTCATGGCTGCATACGCACACACGTCCACCGCGAACACGCCCTGCAGCTCACGCAGACGCTCCAGCACCCAGCCGCGCCGGTGCTCGTAGTTCTTGCCCGAATAGGAATCCTCGCCACACAGGAACGCGCGGCGAACACAACGACAAATGCAGTGGTAGTACGGCGTCGTCTCGACCGAGACGAGCTCCTTCCTGGCTCGCGTCATCTCCGGACCCTCCCTGGTCCATGCACTCCCCCAAAAACCTAGACAGCCCGCCTCAGACCGTCAAGAAATCATGGGTGTCCTCTTCTTCTATGGGTGTCCTCTTCTTCTTTTGGAACGACCTCGGTTTTTCCGTAGGTTACTGAGGTCCGACCCCGTTTTTGGAACGACCTGGTACAGCCAGTAGCGCCAGAGCCTGCGGTCGCGCGCAAACTTCAGCAGAAACTCCTGCTTGTGACACCGGTGGGTGATATGCCAGACATGGCCCGGCAGATGATGGCGATTCGCCCGTGGCATGGCTTCCCTCCCTGGAATGCCCATTTGATGGCCGAAATTACCGCTTAAAGCTCGAATTGCGCCCTTTCTCGACCAGTTTCCCCCAGTTTTTCCGTAGGTTACCGAGGTCCGACCCCGTTATGTGGACCCGTCTTCGCCTTCAGATGGAGTCATCATAGGGGCCCTCAATTGCGAATCCGATTCGTACGGTACCAAAGCCGATGGGACAACATGCGCCGCGTCCTTCAAATGCAGCTCTTGGTCATCAAAGAAAATATGCGGCTTGAACGCGCTCAACACCTTATCCTTCTTAACGCCTCCGAGAAAAAACACCTCATCCACGTAAACACCCCAGTTACGGAGGGTATTTACCACCCGAATCTCTGCGGGCGCATTTCGAGCGGTGACGATAGCCACACGGACCTCACACCCCTCCACCCCCCCGGGCAATCTTTCCTGAAGCCGAGATAGCTTTTTCAAAAATGACGCGTATGGACCTTCGGCCATCGGCTCATCTTTCTTCTGATCCTCGTGTTTATGAAACCCTTGCAAGCCGTCGCGTTTATAGACCAACTCACTCTGCTCATCAAAAAGCACCGCGTCCCCATCAAACGCAATCCGAACCTGGTTCTCGATAGATGAATTACCTTCCGAGGGAGGATCCTTAAGAATCGCCGCGGGGCAATACCCCCCATCAATAACAGCTTGGGCATCATCCTTGTCCGTGGTAAGAAAAAGATCGACATCGAACGCCTCAAGATACTCAACAACGCTCTCGCCACCCGTAAACGCAAATCGCGAGACCTTCAATCCAAGATTCCTGACATTATGAAGAACCCTGACGGCCGTCTCAGGGCTGTTTCTTGACATCACGACCACCTCGACCAGCGGGGTCTTGTCGGCTTCTGCATGTCGATTCAATCTCAGAAGCCCTTTCATTAGCGGCATGCCAGTGCCGTCCGAGAGGGACTCGAGCTCCCTTTCCAACATATACTCTCGGTACCGGCGAACCGCTTGCGAAGGATTTTCAGAAATCTGCTTTTTAAAGAACTGGTCTTCTTCTGACAGATCAAACAGTGCGGTGGCCGAAATACCAACGACCAAAGTGTCTCTTAAATCAAATGCCATATAGATTAATACTCATAATCAAGGGAGGATGGGTTCATTACTCCTTCAACACCCCTCCTTTCTATTCCTTTTTGGATCGCGTTATAAATTCGAAGAAAACTCGGCACGTCTATCTCTATCCCCACTTTCCGGCCGTGCTGCCGACACACCTCCGGAAGATTATTTAGATTCTCACAATAGGGAAAGCAATCTGATACCCGAGCTACGCCCTTCAACTCCAAGAGCTCCCTTCTCTTTACCAAGCTCCTCCGAAACACACTAACCAACCACCCATCAAGTTCTTGCAGCTGTTTTTCATTGGTCACTAACGGGTAAAAACTCATCAACCCCTTAAATTTGATACTTCGGACCCGTCCAGAGATGTATTTCCGAATTTTATCTTCGTTTAGTTCACCGTATAGATAGCGCCGAACTTGCATAATCGAACGCACGAATTCGGGATCCAGCTCTCCTACCCGCAACGACCTCGGACCACCCCAGCGCCCGCGAAGCGGTAGAATTAGATTACGGTAAAGTATGAGGCCAATCTCACGCTTGATCCTAGAGATTTTTTCTTCTTTTATCGACACGGCATCTACTGATATAGAATACCCAAGAAAATCGACTTTGGTTGCGGGATTACTCAACTCCACTGGAAGTCCTTCACGAGACAAGAGCCGAATCCCGTTCGATTTTCTGGCATTTATTGGAACACCCGCCGAGTCAGAGAAATTATTTATTAACGAGAATGCGCGGCAAATCTTAGAATAATCTGGATCCCAGATCAAAGTGTCGTCAGCGTAGCGCGCAAATTTCAGGCCCTCTCGCTCAAAACCTAGGTCCAACCTCCAACAGACAATATTTGCTAAAAACAGTGAAAGCGATGTCCCTTGCGGTATACCAGAACCAGTTCCATCTAGAAATGACCGGACTATCCGGCGCTCCTCTTCAGAGACAACGAAGCCATTCTGATCAAACTGGTCGAATAGGTAGCTGTGAGAGATTGAACCGAAGAAATCTGAAAAATCGAATTCCGCAACAAAGGTCCGAGCTTCTCGAGCAATATCCACCCATGCATCTTGTATGGCAAAATGGACGTTTCGGTCATTCCGGTAAGCATAAGAAAATGCGCTGAATCGGTGTTTATTTTTGTACAACAAACGGCGATAGTAAATACTAGATACGGCAGCATCTGGGATCTGAAAGATATTTACATCACGAACCCCACCATCAGACTTCGGTACTTTGTGAACATGGGGAGGATAGGGAGCGTACACACCAGCAGAGATCTTTCGAGATATCGATTTCGCTATGCTTCGAGAATTTGCTCTTACGTAGAATGGGTTAAATTTCCTATCATGACCCCAATAATCCGGCTTATAGACCTCCTTCTTCGGAGGATTGAGGAATCTTTCGCGATTACGCGAAAATTCTATGTGAAGTGCATTATGGTAAGCATGGTAACGGTTCGTGAGTTTTTCCGCCTCCTGCTTGATCTCCCTCTCCAACAATTCACGAAAACTCATCAACCCTCCTGCTAAAAACAAAAGGCCCGATCATCTTGATCGGGCCTTCCACGGGCGTCACCACGAAAAAGTACGTTTCCACCTGGTTGAGCAGAATCGCTTCATACTCCCCAAAAGCCGGGTCGTGCCCGGCCAAAGGCCGCCCGTTTCCTCCCTTGGAGGATGCCTCAACCGTAAAGCAAACTTTGGGGCAGGGCAACCGTGGGTAGGCACGAGTCAGGATCTAGCGCATAGGCCACGGGATCCAACCTTGCTTCTTGCCCCGAACACGATGAGTTCAGTTACAAAAGAGGGCGCCGACCGGCGCCCTTTTCGTCTGGGTCGTGGGCGCTTCCCCGGCTCCTTGCCTGGTGGCTCGCTTCGCCAACTCAATCCCAGCTCAACGCCCCACCCGTCTGATACTCCGTAACCCGAGTCTCAAAGAAGTTCTTCTCCTTCTTCAGATCGAGCACCTCGCTCATCCAAGGGAACGGATTGTCGGCCCCCGGATACAGCTCGGCCAGGCCGATCTGCGCACAACGGCGGTTGGCGATGAAGTGCAGATACTCCTCGAACATCTGGGCGTTCATACCGAGCACGCCACGCGGCATAGTGTCGCGCGCGTACTGCGCCTCCAGCTCCACTGCGTCGCTGATCAGGGTGCGCATCTCGTTCTTGAAGTCTTCGGTCCACAGGTGCGGGTTCTCGAGCTTGATCTGGTTGATCACGTCGATCCCGAAGTTCATGTGCATGGACTCGTCGCGCAGGATGTACTGGAACTGCTCGGCCACACCCGTCATCTTGTTGCGCCGGCCCATGGAGAGGATCTGCACGAAGCCGACGTAGAAGAAGATGCCCTCGAACACGACGTAGAAGGCGATCAGCTCGCGCAGCAGCTTCTGGTCCGCCTCCGGGGTGCCGGTGCGGAAGTTCGGGTCCGCAAGGTGCTTGGTGAACGGCAGGGCCCACTCCGCCTTGGTGGCCACGGAGGGCACCTCGCGGTACATGTTGAAGATCTCGCCCTCGTCCAGGCCGAGGGATTCCACGCAGTACTGGTAGGCGTGGGTGTGCAGCGCCTCCTCGAAGGCCTGGCGCAGCAGGTACTGGCGGCACTCGGGGTTGGTGATGTGGCGGTACACGGCCAGCACCAGGTTGTTCGCCACCAGCGAGTCGGCGGTGGAGAAGAAGCCGAGGTTGCGCTTGACGATGGTGCGCTCGTCCTCGGTCAGGCCATTCGGGTCCTTCCACAGGGCGATGTCCGCGTTCATGTTGATTTCCTGCGGCATCCAGTGGTTGGCGCAGCCGTCCAGGTACTTCTGCCAGGCCCACTTGTACTTGAAGGGCACGAGCTGGTTGAGGTCCGCGTGGCAGTTGATGATCTTCTTGTCATCGACGCGGATGCGCTCGGCACCCATCTCTAGGTCTTCCAGACCGGTTCCGGTCAGGGCGTCTTCGTTCGGCTCGGCCAGCGGCTGGCCGGCGTTTTCCGGGTCCGGCGAGACGCTGGGTGCGGCGCCGGCGGTGCTCATCAGGGCTTCGTTCTCCTGAAAGCCCATGCCGGGGCGGACGGCGGGTTCTTTCTGGCCTTCGCCTTTGATAGCTGCGATCGGATCGTCCCAGGAAAGCATAGTGTCCCCTCTTGTTTTCGGTGGCGGCCCGGCGCGGTGGCCGGGCCTTTTGTTCAGTGCGTTGTGGTCGGTGCGTGGTGCGTATTCGGTGCCCGTGGGCGGGCCCGCCTTACTGGCAGGCCTCGCAGTCCGGGTCGAGGATGGAACAGGCTTTCGGGGCCTCGGGCTCGGCCGCCTGCTGGCCGCCGGAGACGGCGTTCAGCTTGTTGGCACGCGAGGAGTCGGCCACGGTGCTCTTCTCCACGTGGGTCGCGCCCATGGAGCGCAGGTAATAGGTCGTCTTCAGGCCGCGCACCCAGGCCAGCTTGTACAGGGCGTCCAGCTTGGGCCCGGAGGGCTCGGCCATGTACAGGTTCAGGCTCTGTGCCTGGTCGATCCACTTCTGCCGGCGCGAGGCGGCCTCGACCAGCCAGCGGGTGTCCAGCTCGAACGCGGTGGCATACAGGGCCTTGATGTCCTCCGGCACGCGGTCCAGCGGCTGCACGGAGCCGTCGTAGTACTTGAGGTCGTTGACCATCACCTCGTCCCACAGCTCGCGGTCTTTCAGGTCGCGCACCAGGTACGGGTTGATCACGGTGAACTCGCCGGACAGGTTCGATTTGACGAACAGGTTCTGGTAGGTCGGCTCGATCGACTGGCTGACCCCGCAGATGTTGGAGATGGTCGCGGTCGGCGCGATCGCCATGGTGTTGGAGTTGCGCATGCCGACCTTCTTCACCCGCTTGCGCAGCTTGTCCCACTCCAGTCGCTGGGTGGTGTCCATCTGCAGGTAGTCGCCGCGGGTCTCGGCCAGCTTGTCGATCGAGTCGATTGGCAGGATGCCCTGGCTCCACAGGCTGCCGGGGAAGCTCTCGTAGCGCCCGCGTTCCTCGGCCAGATCGGTCGAGGCCTTGATGGCGTAGTAGGAGACCGCCTCCATGGAGGTGTCGGCAAACTCCACCGCCGCCTCGGAGGCATACGGCACGCGCAGCTTGTACAGCGCGTCCTGGAAGCCCATGACGCCCAGCCCCACCGGGCGGTGGCGCAGGTTGGAGCGCCGCGCCTGCGGTACCGAGTAGTAGTTGTAGTCGATCACGTTGTCGAGCATGCGCATGGCGGTGTTCACGGTCTTCTCGAGCTTGGGCAGATCCAGCTCGCCGGCCTCGTTCACATGCGCGGCCAGGTTGATCGAGCCCAGGTTGCACACCGCGATCTCGTCATCGGAGGTGTTCAGGGTGATCTCGGTGCACAGGTTGGAGCTGTGGACCACGCCGGTGTGTTGCTGCGGGCTGCGCAGGTTGCACGGATCCTTGAAGGTCATCCACGGATGGCCGGTCTCGAACAGCATGCCGAGCATCTTCCGCCACAGGTCCACGGCCTTCATGGTCTTGTGCACGCGCAGCTCGCCGCGCGCGGCCTTCTCTTCGTATTCGCAGTAGCGCTTCTCGAACTCGGCACCGACCAGGTCGTGCAGGTCCGGGGTCTCGTTCGGGGAGAACAGGGTCCAGTCGCCGTCCTCGGCCACGCGCTTCATGAACAGGTCCGGGATCCAGTTGGCACTGTTCATGTCGTGCGTGCGGCGACGGTCGTCGCCGGTGTTCTTGCGCAGCTCGATGAACTCCTCGACATCGATGTGCCAGGTCTCGAGGTAGGCGCAGACGGCACCCTTGCGCTTGCCGCCCTGGTTCACGGCCACCGCGGTGTCGTTGGCGACCTTCAGGAACGGGACCACGCCCTGCGACTTGCCGTTGGTGCCCTTGATGTGGGCGCCCATGCCGCGCACGCGGGTCCAGTCGTTGCCCAGGCCGCCGGCAAACTTGGACAGCAGCGCGTTGTCGCGGATCGCGCTGTAGATGCCGTCCAGGTCGTCCGGCACGCTGGTCAGGTAGCAGCTGGAGAGCTGCGGGCGCAGGGTGCCGGAGTTGAACAGCGTCGGCGTGGAGCTCATGAAGTCGAACGAGCTCAGCAGGTTGTAGAACTCGATCGCGCGTGCCTCGCGGTCGATCTCGTTGATCGCCAGGCCCATCGCCACACGCATGAAGAACGCCTGCGGCAGCTCGAAGCGGGTGCCATCGCTATGGATGAAGTAGCGGTCGTACAGGGTCTGCAGGCCCAGGTAGGTGAACTGCAGGTCGCGCTCGGGCTTGATCGCCGCGCCCAGCTTGTCGAGGTCGTAGCGGGTCAGCTCGCTGTCGACCAGCTCCAGGTCGGCGGCGCGGCGGATGTAGGCGCCGAAGTACTCGGCGTAGCGCTCGGCCAGCTGGGCCTGGGTGGCCTCTTCCGGGCGACCGTGCACGAAGCTCAGGGCCTCGCGGCGCAAGGCGTCCATCAGCAGGCGCGCGGTGACCTCGGAGTAGTTCGGCTCCTTCTCGATCATCACGCGGGCGGCCATCACCAGCGCGGTGGCCACATCCTTCTCGGCGACGCCGTCGAACAGGTTGCGGCGCGCCTCGGTCAGGATCTTCTGGCCGTCCACGTGCTCGATGCCGTCACAGGCCTCGGCGACGACCGCCTGCAGACGCGCCTCGTCCAGCGGGGCCTGGGTGCCGTCGGCGCGGGTCACGTTCAGCGCGGCGGCCGCTTCCTGCTCTTCCGGAGACTGCTCGGCGGCCTCGGCGGCGCGCTTTTGCGCCTGCTGCTCGCGATAGATCACATAGGCCCGCGCGACCTTGTGGTGGCCGCCGCGCATCAGGGCCAGTTCCACCTGGTCCTGGATATCCTCGATGTGCACCGTCATGCCCTGGGTGCCGGCGCGGCGGAACAGGCTGTCCACCACCTGCCCGGCCACTTCCTTCGACACCTCGTGGATGCGGCGGCTGGCCGCGGCATTGCCGCCCTCCACCGCGAGGAAGGCCTTGGTCACCGCGACCTCGATCTTGGAGGCATCGAAGCCGGTGACCTTGCCATTGCGGCGAATCACCTGGTGCTGGCCCGGGCTGGTCGCCAGGACCTCGGCCGACGGTTCGGCCTGCGGCGGGTACTGGGTGCCCTCGGGGGCTTCGGCGGTGTAGGGTTCGCTGTTCATGACGGCCTCGCGGGTGGTGTTGGATCGAACGTGAAGTACTATAGATCGGGGATCCGAAACTGCATAGCCACTAGATATAGTGGTTCGCGAAAGAACAAGCCGCGCACAACCCGTGGGCAAGCTGTGGATAAAAACGGCGATTCCCCGTCCTGCCGCCGTTCCCGGAGGCGCGCCCGGGTTATCCACCAAACGCTGATGTAGTGACTGCCCGGCCCGCGCACCCGGCCCGCGCGATCATGAAAATGTTTTATCGACCGCGATTAACCGAATGCGTCTCGCCCGCCGCCCGGCGCGGCGTTCCCCCGGTGCCCGTAACCGCGTTGGACAAAGCCGTTCGGCGTCCCAATAATCCTTGCCATATCGATCCCCGATCCGTAGGCACACTGCGGATCCCGCTACCCGATTCATGGAACCCGGGCCCAGGCCCGACGATCCGGTATCGTGTGCAGCACTCGCAGGGACGGCCCCGCCGCCCCCGCCACGGAATTCATTGTTGCGAGATGGAGAGCGCCATGAGCGACGCCAAGAAGTCCAAGAAGGACAAGAAGAAGAACGCATCCGACAAGGCCCAGGCCGAGACCCCGAAGATGGCCAGTGCCACCGGGGCCGTGCAGGCCGCCACCGGCGCCGTCCAGCTGGGCGGCGACACCGAGTCCGAACCGAAAAAGGGCGGCAACGGCAAGGAAGCGCGCCACTGCCCGCTCTTGATCCTGGGCTCCGGCCCGGCCGGCTGGACCGCCGCGGTCTACGCCGCGCGCGCCAACCTGAACCCGGTCGTGATCACCGGCCTGGAACAGGGCGGCCAGCTGATGACCACCACCGACGTGGACAACTGGCCCGGCGACAACGAGGGCGTGCAGGGCCCCGAACTGATGCAGCGCATGCAGAAGCATGCCGAGCGTTTCGACACCGAGGTGATCTTCGATCACATCCACACGGTGCAGCTGAAGGACAAGCCCTACCGCCTGATCGGCGACTCCGGGGAATACACCTGTGATGCCCTGATCATCTGCACCGGGGCCTCCGCGCAGTACCTGGGGCTGGAGTCCGAGACCACCTTCGCCGGAAAGGGTGTCTCCGCCTGCGCGACCTGCGACGGCTTCTTCTACCGCAACCAGAAGGTCGCGGTGATCGGCGGCGGCAACACCGCCGTGGAAGAGGCCCTGTACCTGTCCAACATCGCCTCCGAGGTGGTGCTGGTGCACCGCCGCGATGCCCTGCGCGCGGAGAAGATCCTGCAGGACAAGCTGTTCGAGAAGGAAAAGAACGGCAACGTCACCATCGAGTGGAACCACACCCTGGACGAGATCCTCGGCGACGCGACCGGCGTGACCGGTGCCCGCCTGAAGCACGCCCAGAGCGGCGAGACGAAGGAGATCGACGTGATGGGCGTGTTCATCGCGATCGGCCACAAGCCGAACACCGACATCTTCCAGGGCCAGCTGGACATGGAGGGCGGCTACATCAAGGTGCAAAGCGGCCTGGAAGGCAACGCCACCGCGACCTCCGTACCGGGCGTGTTTGCCGCCGGCGACGTGATGGACCATGTCTACCGCCAGGCGGTCACCTCCGCCGGCACCGGCTGCATGGCCGCACTGGACGCGGAGAAGTACCTGGACAAGCTCGGTTGATCACGTGAGCGCCGAGGGCGATACCCAGGCACCGCACCCGCCGGAGAACGACTCGGGCGACGCGCCCGAACGTGTCGAACTGCGCGACGGCCTGGCCGACGTGGATCCGGCCGCCTGGGACGCCCTCACTGGCGGCACCGAGCCGTTCCTGCGCCACGCCTTCCTGGAGGGCCTGGAACGCCACGAGTGCCTGGGGCGCCAGTTCGGCTGGTTCCCGCAGCACGTGCTGATCTTCCGCGACGGGCAGCTGGTCGCGGCGGCACCGGCCTATGCCAAGACCAACAACTACGGCGAGTTCGTGTTCGACTTCGCCTGGGAGAGCGCGTGGAACCGCCAGGGGCTTAACTACTACCCCAAGCTGGTCGTCTCCGTGCCCTACACCCCGGCCACCGGCCCACGCCTGCTGGTGCACCCGGAGGCGCCGGACTTCGATCACCTGCGCACCCTGCTCGTGCGCGCCCTGGTCACCCGCGGGCGCGAACTGAATGCCTCGGGCGTGAACATCCTGTTCCCCAACCAGGATGATCTGGACGTGACCCGCGAGCTGGGGCTGGCCGAGCGCATGGGCTGCCAGTACCACTGGAGCAACGCCGACTACGCAAGCTTCGACGACTTCCTGGCCGCGCTCAGCTCGAAAAAGCGCAAGAACATCAAGCGCGAACGCCGCCGCGTCAATGAGGCCGGCATCGAGTTCCGCACGCTGACCGGGGCCACCGGATCGCCCGAGGACTGGGCGCGCTTCCACCGCTTCTATGTGGACACCTTCGAGAAGCACATGGGCATCCCGACGCTGTCGGAGGCCTTTTTTGTGGAAACGGCCGCGGCGCTGGCCGATCAGGTGGTGCTGTTCGAGGCCCGGCGACCCGGCGCGGCGGGCGACGACGAGACCATCGCCGCCGCCCTTTGCTATCGCAGCCACGACACCCTGTACGGGCGCTTCTGGGGCTGCACCGAGGAGCTGGCCGACCTGCACTTCGAGACCTGCTACTACCAGGGCATCGAATTCTGCATCCACGAAGGACTGGCCCGCTTCGAGCCCGGCGCCCAGGGCGAACACAAGATCCCGCGCGGCTTCCTGCCCACGCCCACCTACTCCGCCCACATGATCCTGACCGAGGGCTTCGACCAGCCTGTGCGCGACTTCTGCGAACGCGAGGCCCAGATGATGCAGGCCCACTGCGAACGCCTGCACGAACACTCGCCCTACCGGCAGGTCCAACCCGACGATGCACCTCGCGCCTGAACCATCCCCCGTAGGAGGCCAGCCCTCTGGCCGATGGGGCCTATCCCTGCGCCCCATCGCGCACGGGGCTGCGCTCCTACAACACCCCGCACGCCGGACCCAACCCGTAGGAGGCCAGCCCTCTGGCCGATGGGGCGTAGCCAATGCCGCAATCGCCGAGAGGGCTCGGCTCCTACAAGGCTTGGCATACAACCGGGGCCCGGTTCGCCCCGCAGAGACGATCTTCGTGGGAGCGGGCTCGCCCGCGAAGCCCCTGCCCGCGCGGGGCTCCGCCACAGGCCCTTCGCCTGCAAGCAGGCTCCTACAAAACCCGGGCCTCCAACCTCGGGTCACGCACGGAAGCGCCCCATGAACTCCAGCCCGCAGATCACCCTGCCCTGGCTGGACCCGGAGCACCCGGAGGCCCCGTTCCCGGACCCGGCGCATGCCCTGGCCGAGCCGAACGGCCTGCTCGCGGCCGGGGGCGATCTGTCCGTGCCACGTCTGCTGAATGCCTACCGATCCGGGATCTTCCCCTGGTTCGAGGCCGGGCAGCCGATCCTGTGGTGGAGCCCGGACCCGCGCGCGGTGCTGGAGCCGGGTCACTTCCGCCTGCACCGCAGCCTGAAGAAGGCGATCCGCAACCGTGGCTACACGGTCAGCTTCGATCGCGCCTTCGAGGCCGTGATCGAGGCCTGCGCCGCGCCGCGCGACTACGCCGACGGGACGTGGATCACCGCCAGCATGCAGCAGGCCTACATCGCCCTGCACCGCACGGGGCACGCACACTCGGTGGAGGTCTGGGACGGCCCGCGCCTGATCGGCGGGCTCTATGGCGTGGCCGTGGGGCGGCTGTTCTGCGGCGAGTCCATGTTCTCGCGCGAGCGCGACGCCTCCAAGGTCGCGCTCGCCTGGCTCAGCCGCCACCTAGTCGCCTGGGGCTGGCCGCTGGTGGATGTGCAGATGGAGACCGCCCATCTTCTCAACCTGGGGGCCGTGACCCTGCCCCGCCGCGAGTTCATCGCCCGCATCCGTGACATCGCGAACGAACCCGTCGAACCCGGCCCGTGGCGCACCGACCCGACCCTGAGCCCCCTCGACCCCGGCTGGAACACCGCCCTATAGCAGAGGCCTCACAAGCGCACCTTGTGGGAGAAGACTGTGGGAGCGGGCTCGCCCGCGAAGCCCCTGCCCGCGTCGGACATTGGCAAGAGCCATTCGCGGGCAAGCCCGCTCCCACAGGTCACTGCCACAGACCCCGCCACGGAGCTCCCTCCCCGCTCGCCGCCGCGCCCGTCACTGCGAGGCGCCGCAGGGGCCGAGGCAGCCTCCGAAACCGGGCACGTCAGCCGGCGCACCCTTGGCCCCCGTTGCGGGTGCTTTATACTCCCGGCCATTAGGTGAACCGAGCGGGAGATTCGGGTGGGCAAGGCAGATCAGGGGGAATCGCGGGCCATGGCGCTCAACGGGCTGCGCGCGGGCTTGCTGCTGGCGCTGGCCGTGATCACGGCGGGCTGTGCGACGCTGGCGCCATCGCCACCCCAGGACCAGAGCAATATCTGCGAGATCTTCCGCGAGCAGCCACGCTGGTACGACTACGCGCGTGATTCCGAACGCGAATGGGGCACGCCCATCGCCACGCAGATGTCGTTCATCCAGCAGGAGTCCTCGTTCCGCAGCCACGTCCGTCCGGACCGCGAGCGGCTGCTGGGCTTCATCCCGTGGAGCCGGCCGTCCTCCGCGCGGGGCTACGCGCAGGCGCAGGATCCGGTCTGGGGCGAATACCGGGAGGATGCCGGCAGTCGCTTCGCGCGGCGCACGCACATGAAACACGCCACCGACTTCATCGGCTGGTACAACGATCGCACCCGGCGCATGACCGGCGTACCGCTGCACAACGCGGAGCACCTCTACCTCGCCTACCACGAGGGTCAGGGCGGCTACAGCCGTGGCAGTTATCAGAACAAGCCGCAGGTGCGCTCCGCGGCGCGCCAGGTCGCCCAGCGGGCCGACCGCTACGAGTCCCAGCTGGCGAGCTGCGAATCCGAGTTCCGCTGCCGCCGCTTCTACCAGGTCTGGCCCTTCTGCCGACAGTAGGCGAAACCGATCCGGAGCCTCTCAACAGATCGTCATCGCGCGCACCGCGAAGCGATCTCCCGGGAAACCCCACCGTCGGGGCCACCCCGACCGACTGCCACGGCGGCTGCGCCTCCTCGCAGTGACAGGAATACGGTTTCCCGGCTGTTCCACCATCCCGTCATTGCGAGCGCCGCGAAGCAATCGCCTGACGCAGCCCCCGGCACCGGGATAGCCCCAGCAGACTGCCGCGTCGGCTTTGCCTCCTCGCAGTGACGGAACTGGGGCCCGAGGCGTGACGGCGACACTTGAGGGAACCCGCACCGCCGTGTTCCAGTCTCCGGAGTACCCTCTTACGGACTACAAGGACGCACCATGAGCGACAATCCCACGGCCGGCTTTCGCTTCAACCACACCATGCTGCGCGTGAAGGATCCGCAGAAGGCGCTGGACTTCTACCAGCGCGTGTTCGGCATGCAGCTGGTGAAGACGCTGGATTTCCCGGAGTTCGAGTTCACGCTCTACTTCCTGGCGCAGATCGGCGAGGACGAACCGCAGCCGCCGAAGGACGCCGGCGAGGCCACCCGCTGGATGTTCAGCCAGCGTGGCATCCTGGAGCTGACCTATAACTACGGCACCGAGAAGGACGCCGACTTCCACTACCACGACGGCAACGAAGAGCCACAGGGCTTCGGCCACATCTGCTTTTCGGTCCCGGACCTGGACGCGGCCGTACGCTGGTTCGACCAGAATGACGTGGAGTTCGTGAAGCGCCCGGACGAGGGCGGCCTGAAGGACATCGCCTTCGTGAAGGACCTCGACGGCTACTGGATCGAGATCCTCGAACCCAGCCGTCTGACGGGGCTGGGGCGGTAGGCCCCACCACCAACCGAGCGGGTGGCGCCGCCAGGTGGTGCCCGCCACCGGCGCTGGCGGGGGCTTCGCGCGCGAGCGCGCACCTGCAGGGATGGGGCTAGCCCTGGCTCACCGGAAAAGGCCAGCGATTCACCTCAGCGGGCGCTGTACCCGAACATAAAAAGGGCCCCATTACGGGGCCCTCCACTCTCCAGAGCGTTCCGGCGTTAGCGGCCGGTGCGATCGTCGCCCGATCGCTTAGACCTGGGTGTAGCGCAGGTAGGAGCGGATCTCCTCGAAGCCCTGCGGGAACTTCTTCTGCGCATCCTCGTTGCTGACCGTCGGCGGGATGATCACGCGAGCACCCGGGGTCCAGTCGGCCGGCGTCGCGATGCCGTGCTGGTCACCGGTCTGCAGCGCGTCGATCACACGCAGGATCTCGTCGAAGTTGCGGCCCACCGACATCGGGTAGGTCATCATCAGCCGAATCTTCTTGTTCGGGTCGATGATGTAGACCGAGCGTACGGCGGCGGTCTCGCTCTCGCCCGGGTGAATCATCTCGTAGAGCTCCGAGATCTTCTTGTCGGCGTCGGCGACGATCGGGAACTCCAGCGTGGTGTTCTGGGTGTCGTTGACGTCCTCAATCCACTTGTTGTGCTCCTCGACCGTGTCGGTCGACAGCCCGAGCGGCTTGGTGTTGCGGTCCGCGAACTGCTTGGCCAGCTGCGCGGTACGGCCCATCTCGGTGGTGCACACCGGGGTGAAGTCGGCCGGGTGGCTGAAGAAGAAGCACCAGGAGTCGCCGATCCACTCGTGGAAGTCGATCTTGCCCTTGGTGGTGTCAATCTGGAAATTCGGTGCGGTATCGCCCAAACGCAGTGCCATGATGTACTCCTTGCTTTGAAAGTTTGATCGGGTCGTTCATGGGGTCGTGCCTCCATGTACGTCTTACTTTATCTGTCGACCCGAATATAGTGAATTACTTATTTCTTAACGCAACGATAGTTTTTCACTAAAGCGGGCCAGGCAAGACGGCCCCTGCCCCAGCCCGCTGACCACGGGCCTACATGCGACGGAACAAGTCCACCAGGTCTTCACGCATGTCCTGACGACCCATCTCCTCGGTCGTGAAGTCGTCGCCATCGAAGTTCACGCCCAGCATCACCGCCTGACCCGCCTCCAGGTCGGGCTGGAGCGCCACCATGCGGAGCCCTTCCAGATAGTCAGCCACCGCTTCGTCGGCCTCCGCGACAGCCTGGACCTGCTTCTGCATCCACGAGGAGATGTGCAGCACCAGGGTGCCGTCCCACTCCGAGGCGGCGAGCTCCTGCAGGTAGGCGTGGGCCAGCGCCACGTTCTCATCGCGATCCAGCTCGCCCCCCAGCGCCAGGTAGGCCACTTCCTTGTCCGCGGTCACATGCACCGCGGCGGCGGCATCCTCGCCGGAGCGCAGCGTCGCGATCTGGAAGCCCGCCCGCGGATCGGCCGAGAGCATGGATGCGCCCAGGCCACCCGCCAGGGCACCACAGATGGGTGACGGATTATTGATCACGGCCATCGAACCGGCGCCCATCTGGTTGACGATGGCCTGCCCGACCCCGGCACTGGCCATGGAGCGGATGGTCTGTTGCTCGCCAAACGAAAGGGGCTCGGCGGCGGCCAGCATCGGGGTCGCCAGTAGGGCGGCGGACAGGGAGAGGGTCATTGCGGTCTTTTTCATCAGAGACTCCGGTCTTTAAGCTGTATTGGAATATCGTGTTTTACTGATGCTTATGGCGGTATCTCTCCACTCCCGTCCCTTGTGACAGGCAGTGGCCGGACGTCCGACCGCCCACGCGGACGTCGTTTAAACCCGGGCGAGACGCGTTACCCGACCCGCCCGGGCACTTTCAGTCTTGCTCGTCGGCGTCGCCCTCCAGCTGGCTCAGACGGCGGTACAGGCTGCGCTCGCTGATCCCGAGGGTCCTTGCCAGCGCACGGCGGTCCCCGGGGTACACCGCAGCCGCGTGCCGCAGGTATTCGCGCTCGATCTCGTCCAGCGGGCGCAATGACTGCGGATGCAGCAACCCTTCCAGTCCGCCAGTCCTCGCCCCGACCGGGGACGCACCGCCTTGCCGCACGCGGTCCGGCAGGTGTTCCGGACGGATCGCCTCGCCGTCTGCCAGCAAGGCCGCGCGCTCGAGAATGTTGCGCAGCTCGCGCACATTGCCGGGGAAGGAATACTGCTCGAGAACTCTCAGGGTCTCGTCTTCCAGGCGCGGTGGCACGACCAGATCCAGGCGCTCGCCAAGAGCCTCCAGCAGCAACGGGATGTCCTCCACCCGCTCGCGCAGCGGGGGCACCTCAATCGGAAAGGTGTTGATGCGGTAGTAGAGGTCCTCGCGAAACTCGCCGGCACGCACCATGGACTCGAGGTCGCGGTGGGTCGCGCAGACCAGGCGGAAATCCGCCCGCCGCGACTCGACGCCTCCGACCCGGCGATAGGCATGGGTCTCCAGCAGCCGCAACAGCTTGACCTGCTGGCTCAGCGGGATATCCCCCACCTCGTCCAGGAACAGGGTGCCCCCGGCCGACGCCTCGACCAGCCCGGCCTTGGCCGACGCGGCGCCGGTAAAGGCACCGCGCTCGTGGCCGAACAGCTCGCTTTCGAACAGGGTTTCGGTCAGCCCCGAACATTCCACGGGCACGAACGGCGACTTGTGCCGCGGACTCGCCTCGTGAATCGCGCGGGCGATGAGTTCCTTGCCCGTGCCGGACTCGCCAAGCAGGAGGGCCGACGCATTGCTCGGCGCCACCCGGCTGATCATCCCCAGCATGGCATTGAAGGCCCTGGAGCGACCGACCAGCCCGCCGCTGCCCGCCTGTGGCGCGGACACCGGCAGGTGATGCAGGCGTTCGATCAGGTAGCGGATCTCCCCGTCAGCATCCCGGATCGGCAGCAACTCGACGTCCACGTGCTCGCGCCCGGCCTCGGTGTGATGCACGTGCAGCACGCGTTCGCGGTGGCCACTGCCCAGGGCGGCCCGCAGGGGGCAGGACTCCCCCGCCTCGTCGCAGGGGCGGCGGAAACCATGGGAGGCCTCGAAGCAGGTGCGACCGGAGCCATCGCGATCAGTCCCGTAGATGCGCTGGTAGGCGCCATTGGCCGCCAGGATCCGATAATCCGGGGACAGCAGGATGGCCGGTTCACGAAATACCTCCAGCACCTGGCGCAGGGTCCCCACGTTGGGGTCCAGGGGTGCCGACTCCTTCTTCGGGATGCTGGTCACGTCGCCTCGCAACAAGGGGTCCTGGAAGGCGTATCCGACGCCGGAACCGACGCCGTCACGCTGTCCCATAGACACGTTCAGCCGAGCGATGTTCAACACCATGGCATCACCCCTTACTGGTGACCTGACGGCCCGCCATCCGGACCCTGCCCCGCCGCCGGCTCCCTGCAGCCGCGAGGATGGGTGTCCTGAACGGCGGACTCGCGCATTCCCGAACGGCCCTGTGGCACGCGCCGGACGCTCCCGCCTAGTGATACCCGGTCTCCGGGGTCACCTTTCCGCGGAAGACCCAGTAGGTCCAGGCGGTGTAGCCCAGGATGATCGGGATCACGAACAACGCCCCCACCAGAATGAACAACTGCGCATCCGGCGAGGAGGCGGCATCCCAGAAGGTGTAGTCCGGCGGCACCACGTACGGCCACTTGCTCACCAGCAGTCCCAGGTAAGTGGTGATGAACAGGGCAATCGTGGCGACGAACGGGATCCCTTCATCTCGCCGGCGCACCGCGCGGATCAGGACCCAGGCGGAGAACAGCGCCAGCGCCGGGAGCACCCAGAGGTAGTGCCAGGTCCCCATCCAGCGCTCCATCACCTTCGGGTCGATGAACGGGGTAATCAGGCTCACCGCGCCGAACACCAGCAGCACGACCGCCAGCATCCAGGGTGCCACCCGATAGGCAAAGGCCTGGGTATCACCCTCGGTCTTCACAATCAGCCAGGTCGCGCCCAGCAGGGCATAGCCCGCCAGCAGCCCGATGCCGGTGAGGACGGTGAACGGCGTCAGCCAGTCGAGCGGACCGCCGGCGAAGCTGAAGCCGTCCATCTCGAAGCCCTGGATATAGGCACCCACTACCGCGCCCTGGGCGAAGGCCGCCACCGCCGAGCCGATCGCGAAGGCGGCGTTCCACAGGCCCTTGGAGCGGTGCGCCTTGAAGCGGAACTCGAAGGCCACGCCGCGGAAGATCAGCCCCGCCAGCATCAGGAAGACCCCGATATAAAGCGCCGGCAGGAACACCGAGTACACCAGCGGGAAGGCGGCCAGCAGGCCCGCGCCGCCGAGGATCAGCCAGGTCTCGTTGCCGTCCCACACCGGGGCGACGGAGTTCATCATCACGTCGCGCGAGGTCTCCCCCGGGGCGAAGGGGAAGAGGATCCCCACCCCGAGGTCGAACCCGTCCATCAGCACGTAGGCGATCACGCCCACGGCAATGATGACGACCCAGATCAGCGTGATATCAATCGTGGTTTCCATCACTTAGCTCCTTGCGCCGCTGACCGCGGCGTCATCGACGAAGGTGTCAGCGGCCGACAGCGGACGCTTGGCGTGCGCCGGCGCATGCACGGCATCGGCCGGTTCCGGGCCCTGACGCACGATGCGCACCAGGTAGTAGACGCCCCCGGTGAACACCGCCGCGTAGACCGCCACATAGCCGATCAGGGTGAACAGGGCCATGCCACCGGTCAGGGCCGGGGTAATGCCCTCGGCATGATTCATCACGCCGTAGACCAGCCAGGGCGCGCGCCCGGTCTCGGTCACGAACCAGCCCGCGACCACCGCCAGGAACGGCGCCGGGATCATCCAGGCCAGCCCCTTGAGGAACAGCGGCGAGGCATACATCCGGCGGCGGAAGCGCAGCCAGGCGCCCGCCAGCGCGAACAGGATCATCACCATGCCAATCGCCACCATCACGCGGAACGACCAGAAGGTGATGCCTACCGGCGGACGTTCCTCGGCCGGAACCTCCAGCAGGCCAGGCACTTCCCCGTCCATCTCGTGGGTGAGGATGAAGCTCGCCATCTTCGGGATACCGATCTCGAAGTGATTGGTCTCGTTGGCCGAGTCCGGGATCGCGAACAAGAGCAGCGGCGCCCCGCGCTCGGTCTCCCACACGCCTTCCATCGCCGCCACCTTGGTCGGTTGATGTTCGAAGGTGTTGAGGCCGTGGATGTCACCGACCACCAGCTGCGCCGGGGCCGCGAACAGCAGCACCCACATGGTGGTACCCAGGGCCTTGCGGTTCATCACCACGTCGCGCTGGCGCAGCAGGTACCAGGCGGAGACCCCGGCGACCACGAAGCCGGCGGTGAGCAGCGAGGCCAGCCCCATGTGGAAGAAGCGCGGCCAGAAACTCGGGTTGAAGATCGCCGTGATCCAGGACGTGACATGGAACACCCCGTCCTGCAGCTCGAAACCGACCGGTGTCTGCATCCAGCTGTTGGCCACCAGGATCCAGAACGACGAGATGAAGGTGCCCAGCGCGACCATCAGGGCCGAGAACAGGTGCACGCCCTGCGGCACCCGGTCACGCCCGAACAGCAGCACGCCCAGGAACGCTGCCTCCAGGAAGAACGCGGTGAGTACCTCGTAGGACAGCACCGGCCCGAGGAAATTGGCCGTGGCATAGGAGAACGCACTCCAGTTGGTCCCGAACTGGAACGACATCACCAGGCCGGAGACCACGCCCATACCGAAGACCACCGCGAAGATCTTGATCCAGAACTTCGAGATCTGGGTATAGATCGTGTCACCGGTCTTCCAGGCGCGAAATTCCAGAAACGCGATAAACGAAGCCAGCCCGATCGTGAACACCGGGAAGATCGCGTGAAACGAAACCACGAACGCGAACTGGATTCGCGAGAGTAGTATGGGGTCGAGCTCCATGGCCTTTCCTCCGTTATCAGGGGCACGCCGGGATGACGTATCGATGAACCCCTAACAAGTACCGTGCCAGAGTTCCGGTCCGGACCCCGGCGGCGCGCTGCAGGCGACTGGCCCGTGTCTTGGCGCCTGGCCAACGCCCGCCAATGCCGCCCCGGGTCTGCCAGTTTTGGCAGCCAGACCGCAGATGACTGCCATTTATGGCAGGCCGTCACCACCAGCACGGGCGCCCAGGCCCCGACGGGGCGGTCTGCCGGTGTTGGCATGCAACTTGTAAGCATTCCGTCACACGAAGCGCCCGGCAGACGGCGCGACCCTCAGAACTGGCCCGCCCGGTCCCCGGAGCGGCAGACGGATACGCGGAGAGAGCCATGCATCAGCCCGAAGACCCGAAGCACCCCGAGATTGACCAGGCCCTGGCCCGGCAGGCCCGGGAGACCTTGCGAGGACTGTCCCGGCGCGATTTCCTGAAGATCGCCGGTGCCGCCGGCCTGATGTCGGCGACTGGCGTGCAGGCCGCCCCGGCCCGCGCGGCGGTCTCCAGCCAGGCGCGCATCGTGGTGCTCGGTGGCGGGGCCGCCGGCATGACCATGGCCGCCCGCCTGCGCGACCTGCTTGACGGCGCACGCATCACCATCGTCGAGCCCAGCGAGATCCATCATTACCAGCCCGGCTGGACTCTGGTGGCCGCGGGCGTTTATTCCGTGGGCGAGGTCCAGCGCCGCAATGAACGCTATATCCCGCGCGGCGTCGACTGGGTGCGCTCCGCGGTGGCGGCCATCGATCCCGCATCGCAACGGGTCGAGACCACCGACGGCGACCGGCTCGACTACGACTTCCTGGTGGTCGCCACCGGGCTGCACCTGGACTTTGAAGCCATCGAAGGGTTGCGCCGCGGGGATATCGGGCGTCCCGGCCTGACCAGCCTGTATGCCAGCGCCGAGGCCGCGCGCGATGCCTACGAACAGATCCATGCGTTCGGCGAGAACGGCGGGGTGGCGCGGTTTACCATCCCCAATACGCCGATCAAGTGTGCCGGGGCGCCGATCAAGGCGACCTTCATCGCCGATGACCTGCTGCGCTCGGCCGGTCAGCGCGCCGGGGCCGATTTCCACTACCACACGGGGTCGGACACCCTGTTCAGCGTGCAGCGCTTTGACCGCATGGTGCGCGACCTGTATGCAGAACGCGGCGTGAGCGTGAACGACGGAGGTGCCCTGGTGGCGGTGGATGTCGACGCCCGCCAGGCCCAGTTCGAGACCCGCGACGGCGGGCGCGAGACGGTGGACTACGACTATCTCCACGTGACTCCGCCGATGCGCGCGCACGACTTTGTGCGTGACGCCGGGCTGGCGGTGGAGGACGGTCCTCTGGCGGCCGGAGGCTGGCTGGCGGTGGATGACCGCACGCTGCAGCATACGGATTACCCGAACATCTTCGGCGCCGGCGACGTCGTCGCGACCGCGATCGGCAAGACCGCCTCCACCGTGCGCTCGCATGGCGCGGTGATGCCGGACAACCTGGTGGACGTGATCCAGGATCGCGAACCGTCGCGGCAGTTCGACGGCTACACCTCCTGCCCGCTGATCACCGAAGTGGGCAAGGCCGCACTGGTGGAATTCGATTACACCCTGCAGGAGGTGCCGACCTTCAGCTTCCTCGACCAGGGGGAACCCAGCTGGATGTGGTGGCGCCTGAAGGTCCACATGATCAAGCCGCTGTACTTCAACATGCTGCGCGGGCGCTATCTGCGCTAGTCGATGACGCAACCGGGTGGAACAGACGCACAGGCGACGGACGACCGTGCCTCGCCGGGGCAATGGCTGCGCGTGCGGCAACGGCCGCACCGCCGCTGGCTGGCGCTCAGCGCCGCGGGCACGCTGGTGGCCACGCTGGCCACCATTGCGCTGGCGGGGCTGGTGGCCTGGGCGGTGCACGGCACGCTGTTCGCCGCCGCCCCCCCGTACCTGCCGGGCATCCTGCTGGGCGGCCTCGCCTTGCTCGGTCTGCGCTATGCCGCCCAGGCCCTGCGCGACCTGGCGGGACACCGCCTCGCCTTTGCGGTCAAGCAGCAGCTGCGCACCGATCTCCTGCAACAGGTCCGGCATGCCGGGCCCGCGCGCCTGGCCGGACAGACGACCGCGGGCGCCTGGGCGGAGCAGTTCCAGACGCGGGTGGATGACCTGACCGGCTACTATGCGCGTTACCTGCCGGCCCGCCAGGCGGTCATCCTGACGCCACTGGCCATCCTGGCCGCGGCCTTCTGGCTGGACTGGCTCGCCGCCCTGCTGTTGCTGCTCGCCGCCCCGCTGATTCCGGCGTTCATGGCGATCGTCGGCATGGGTGCGGAACAGATCCACCGGCGTCAGCAGGAGGAGGCCAACCGTCTGGCGGGGCACTTCCTCGACCGCATCCGCAGCCTGGACTGGCTGCGCCGGGCCCGCGCCATCACGGCCACCGAGATCGAGGTCGTCGAGCGCAGCCACCAGCAACGGCGCCTGACCATGCGCACCCTCCGGGTCGCATTCCTGTCCTCGGCGATCATGGAGTTCTTCAGCGCGGTCGCGATCGGCATGGTCGCGATCTACATCGGCTTCGCCCTGTTCGGCGCCATCGACTATGGCCCGGCCGGGGACATCACCCTGTTCACCGGGTTGTTCATCCTGCTGCTGGCGCCGGAGTATTTCCTGCCCCTGCGCCAGTTCGCCCAGAGCTACCATGACCGCGCCGGTGCGCTGGCCGCCGCCGAGAGCCTCGCTCCCGCGCTTGCTTCGCCCAACGGGGCCGAGGCTTCAGCCGCGGTCACCGAGGTCACCGGCGGGGACGAGACCGACCCCTTGCTGAAACTCGAGGATGTGATGGTGCACTACCCGGGTCAGCGCACACCGGTCCTGCAGCATCTCGACCTCGAGATTCAAGCGGGGGCGCATCTCGCACTGACCGGCCCCAGTGGCAGCGGAAAATCCACCCTTCTGGCGGTATGTGCCGGCTTTCTGCCCCCCACCGAGGGCCGCATTCAACGCCATGCCCGGGCCCGCCATTTCGCCTGGATCGACCAGGATGCCCATCTGTTCCACGGCAGCCTGCGCGAAAACCTGCAGCTGGCCCGCCACGCAATGATCCCCGATGCAGAGATGGCCACGGCACTGGAACAGGCCGGGTTACCCCTCGACGCGCCCGAGCTCCCCGACGGCCTGGACACCGCCATCGGCGAGGCCCGGCACGGCCTCTCCGGCGGCCAGGCCCAGCGGGTCGCCGTCGCGCGCGCACTGCTCTCCGGGCACCGCCTCTGGCTGCTCGACGAACCGACCAGCGCGCTCGACGTGGAGACCGAAGAGGCACTCCTGGACACGCTGTTCCGGCTGGCCGACACCCGTGGCCTGACGCTGGTGATCGCGAGCCATCATGCCGCCATCCACCGGCGCTGCCCGCAACAGCTGGAGCTGGCGCCGGTCACGCCGGAGACACCCCATGCGTGACGAAACCCGCGCCAACCTCGCCTTTCTGCACCGCGTCTTCCGCCGGCGCCGCGTCTGGTACTGGGGCGCCTGGGGCCTGCTGGCATTGACCTGGATCGCCGGGATCGCCCTGCTGGCGCTGTCCGGCTGGTTTATCACCGCGACCGCGCTGGCCGGCGCCGGACTTCTGGCCACCCTGGACCTCTACGTACCGTCCGGTGGCATCCGTACCGCCGCGATCAGCCGCACCCTGGCACGCTATTTCGAGCGTCTGGTCAGTCACGAGGCGGTGCTGCGCAGCCTGGCCGATCTGCGCGGCCACAGCTTCCGCGGGCTCGCCGCACTGCCCATGGCACGCGTTCGCGCCTACCGCAGTGGCGACCTGCAGACCCGCCTGACCAGCGACATCGACACCCTCGATGGGATGCCCCTGCGGGTGGTCGGACCGATGGTCGCCGCCGCCATCAGCCTCGTGGTCACGCTGGTCATCGCGATCTGGCTGGCGCCCTGGCCCGCCGCGGCCGTGCTCGCCGTCTCCGGTCTTGCAACACTTGCCGTCTCCGCGCTGCTCGCGCTGGCCGGGCAGCGCCGAAGCCATGCGCTGGTGCAGGCCCGGGCACGCGAACGCATCGGGCTGTTCGACTACATCGGCGGCCTGGCCGAGCTTCTGGCCTACAACCGGGCCCGCGAACACGAGGCCTCACTGCGCCGCGAGAACGCGACCTACGCGCGCCAGCAACGCGCCCAGGAGGCGTTCGGCGTTGGGTCTGAACAGGCCGTGCAGGCCGTGGTCGGCGCATCCGCGCTGCTGATGCTGGTCCTCGCCCTGGGCTGGTACCGCGACGGGACCCTGAGCGCGCCTGTGGCGGTACTGCTGCCGCTGATGACCCTGGGATTGGGCGAGGTCCTCGGCAGCCTGCCCGGGGCGTGGTGGCGTGCCGGCGAGAGCCTGAAGGCCGCCGGGCGCGTGCAGCATCTCGAAGCAGCCGGGCAGGCCCCGGCAGGGGCCGCACGCCCGGCCCCTGCCGGCCACGCCCCCGTGCTGCAGGCCCACGGCCTGACCATCGGCTTTCACCGCGAACGCCCGCTGCTCGGCCCCCTGGACCTCACCCCCGCGCGCGGCCGTCCGCTGGTGATCAGCGGGGCCAGCGGGCGCGGCAAGAGCACGCTGCTGGACACCCTCGCCGGCGAACTGCCGCCCCTGACCGGGCGCATCGCGCTTGGCGGCGACGATCTCGATCGAATCTCGGCCGACACCCGGTACCGCCATCTCAGCTACCTGCCTCAGGGGCTGCAACTGCCGGACACCTCCCTCCGCGACATCCTGGAGCCGCGTCACACACATCTCAGCGATGCGGCCCTGTGGGAGGCTCTGGAGCAGGTGGATCTGGCGGATGCCGTGCGTGGCACGGAAGAAGGCCTGGACTACCGCATCGGCGAAGCTGGCTCGTACCTCTCCGGCGGCCAGCGGCGCCGGCTCGCCCTGGCGGCGATCCTCCTTCAGGACCGTCCCGTCGTCCTGCTCGATGAACCCTTCGCCGGCCTCGACCCGAGGACCCTCGAGCGCGTACTGTCCCGCATCGGCCCGTGGCTGAACCAGCGCCAGTGCCTGCTCGTGACCCACGCCCCGGAATCCCTGCCGCGCGACTGGCCCCGCCTCGATCTCGGCCGCCCCGCCCCCTCCTGAACCCGGACCGAAGGGATACCCCCGCAGTCGAAATGCGAACAGCGCCGCGCGGACCTCGTCGCCGGGGAATATAGAGAGTAAGGGGGTGACGGCCGGCTCCGCCGCCCGCCCTCCGGCATGCTGGCGCCGCAGGGCGCCAATGGTCGAACCATCGTTCTATATCTCGGGTTCGAATCCCGGAAACCTCGGGGGCCAGACGTGCGAAAGGGGCCACTTGGGCCCCTTTGCGGTATTTGGCGGAGAGTGAGGATTACGCCCGGCTGCGCCGGTCGCCCTTCGGGCCGCCTTCGCTGCGCTGCGGCGTTCCGGTGTCGCTGCGCGCCACCGGTCGAACCATCGTTCTCATATCTCGGGTTCGAATCCCGGAACCCTCGGGGGCCAGACGTGCGAAAGGGGCCACTTGGGCCCCTTTGCGGTATTTGGCGGAGAGTGAGGGATTCGAACCCTCGATGGGCTTTTGACCCATACTCCCTTAGCAGGGGAGCGCCTTCGACCGCTCGGCCAACTCTCCGGAAACGCGGCACAGGATACGTTCTTGGGCGGCCAAATGAAAGGCCCGCAGGCGGTGATCCGCCTCCGGGCCCTGACATTGCCTGCCGAGGGTTCAGTCGTCGCGTGCGCCTGCGGCCACACCCCCGGCCCCGGTACTACCACCGCCACCGGAGTTCTCCCCGCCGCCGTCACCGCCGGCGACGTTCGATTCGCGCTGGATGCGCTGAAAGATCTCCTCGCGATGAACCGCGACGTCCTGAGGTGCGTTGATGCCGATGCGGACTTGATTGCCCTTGACCCCCAGGACGGTGACGGACACATCCTCGCCGATCATGAGGGTCTCGCCCACACGTCGAGTCAAAATGAGCATGCTCTTCTCCGCAGTGCCTGTGTCGGACGGAGTCGGTCGTCCGGTAACCGTTTTACGGTCTGTCATCCTTAACCGTCCTCCTGTTGACCGGCAGGGTCGTGTTCGAGTTCAAATGCATCGTGCAATGCACGTACCGCAAGTTCGAGGTACTTCTCATCCACCACCACGGAGATCTTGATTTCCGAGGTGGAGATCATCCGGATGTTGATGGTTTCGCGCGACAAGGCCTCGAACATCTTGCTGGCAATGCCGGCGTGCGAGCGCATACCGACGCCCACCACCGAGATCTTCACGATGTGGGTGTCGCCGGCGACCTCCCGAGCGTTGAGGTCCCTGGCCGCCGCCTGCAGGATCTCCAGGGCCTTGTCGTAGTCGTTGCGATGAACCGTAAAGGTGAAGTCGGTGGTCTGATCCGCGCCCACGTTCTGCACGATCATGTCCACCTCGATATTGGCCTCCGCGATCGGACCGAGGATGCGATGCGCGACCCCCGGCTGATCGGGGACGCCCTGAATCGTCAGCTGGGCCTCGTTCTGATTGAACGCGATACCCGCAACCAGCGCCTGTTCCACCTGCGCATCCTCCTCCGTGGTAATCAGGGTCCCCGGTCCTTCCTCGAACGAGGACAGCACTCGTAACGGGACGTTGTACTTGCCGGCGAATTCCACCGCCCGGATCTGCAGCACCTTGGAACCGAGGCTTGCCATCTCCAGCATCTCCTCGAAGGTGATGCTGTGCAACCGGCGGGCATTCGGGACCAGGCGCGGATCGGTGGTGTAGACGCCGTCGACATCCGTGTAGATGCGGCACTCGTCGGCCTTGAGCGCCGCGGCCAGCGCGACTGCGGTGGTATCCGAGCCCCCCCGGCCCAGGGTGGTGATCGCACCGTGTTCGTCCACGCCCTGGAAACCGGCCACAACCACCACGCGCCCGGCGTCCAGGTCGCCCCGCACGCGGGCATCGTCGATGCTGCGGATGCGGGCCTTGTTGTGCGCGCTGTCGGTGCGGATGGTCACCTGCGCGCCGGTGTAGGAGCGCGCGTCGCAGCCGCGCGCCTCCAGCGCCATCGCCAGCAGCGCGATGGTGACCTGCTCGCCGGTGGACAGCAGCACGTCCAGCTCGCGGCCATCCGCCCGCGGGTTCAGCGCGTGGGCGAGCCCCAGCAGACGATCGGTCTCGCCGCTCATCGCGGAGACCACGATCACCAGCTGGTGCCCTTCCTCGCGCAGTTTCAGGGCGCGTTCCGCGACCGCCTGGATGCGTTCGGGCGAGCCCACCGAGGTGCCGCCAAATTTGAGTACCAGCAACGCCATTTGAAGATTCCGTTCCGTGCCCGGCCCTTGCGGCCGTCCGGACAGGGCGCACCCCATCCATTAGCGTTTACTTAAAAGGCCACCATTAGACAACAAAATATCCGTCGTTGCGAGGCCCGTCAGCGGCGGCGCTATCCCCCGGAGATCGCCGCGGCGCTACGCGCCTCGCGATGACAAGACCACCGTCGTTGCGAGGCCCCGTCAGGGGCCGCGGCAACCGCCGTCCGAAGCCACCGGAACCACCCGCCTTCCAGCGCCGGGGCCACCGCCTGGAGATCGCCACCGCGCTGCGCACCTCGCGATGACGGGCGTGCTAGTGACGGAAACCGTCAGGCCCGTTCGCGCACCCAGTCGGCGACCGAGGCCAGCGCCGCATCCAGTTTGTCCGGGCTCTGGCCACCGGCCATCGCCATGTCCGGGCGGCCGCCGCCCTTGCCGTCCACCTGCGCGGCGACATGACCGACCAGGTCGCCGGCCTTGAACTGGCCGGTCTCGGCCTTGGTGACGCCCGCCACCAGGCTGACCTTGCCCTCGCCGGTGGCGGTACCCAGAACCACGACCGCCTTGCCAAGTTTCTGCTTGAGCTGGTCGACCATGTCGCGCAGGGCCTTGGGCTCCACGCCTTCGACCTTCGCGGCCAGCACCTGCACGCCGCCGACCTCCTGCGCCTGCGAGGCCAGATCGCTGCCGGCCTGGCTGGCCAGCTTGCCCTTGAGCTGTTCGATCTGCTTTTCCAGTTCGCGCGAGCGCTCCTGCAACTGGGCGACCTTGTCGGCCGCCTCGCCACGCCCGGCGCGCAGGCGATCGGCAATCGCATCCAGATACCCCAGCTGCTGGTCGACCCAGCGCAGCGCCACCTCGCCGGCCACCGCCTCGATACGGCGAATACCGGCCGCCACCCCGCCCTCGGAGGTGATGCGGAACAGGCCGATATCGCCGGTACGATCCACATGCGTGCCGCCGCACAGCTCCACGGAGGTGCCGATCTTCAGCACCCGCACCTGATCGCCGTACTTCTCGCCGAACAGCGCGACCGCGCCGGACTCCATCGCCGACTCGATGTCCATCACGCGGGTGTCGGTGGCCTCGTTGGCCAGGATCTCGGCGTTCACCTGGGCCTCGATGGCACGCAGCTGCTCGTCGGTCAGCGGCTCCATGTGGGTGAAGTCGAAGCGCAGGCGCTCCGGGTCCACCAGCGAGCCCTTCTGCTGGACGTGGTCACCCAGCTGGTCACGCAGGGCCTTGTGCAGCAGGTGGGTCGCCGAGTGATGGCGACGGATGTTCTCGCGGCGCGGGCCTTCCACCGCGGCCTGCAGCGTCTGGCCAACCTCCAGCGTGCCGGCACGGACCTGGCCGACATGGATATGCGCCGCGCCCTGCTTGCGCGTATCGGCGACCTGGAAGCGCACGCCGGAGCCACTGAGCGTGCCAACATCGCCCACCTGGCCGCCGGACTCGCCGTAGAACGGCGTGCGGTCCAGTACCACCAGACCTTCGGCGCCGACCTCGAGTCGTTCGACCGGCTCGCCGTTCTGGTACAGCGCGACCACGCGACCCTCGTCGTCGACGGTCTCGTAGCCGGAGAATGTGGTCTCGAGATCGACCTGCGGCAGGCCGCCGTCGTCCATGGCGAAGTGGCTGGCGGCGCGGGCCCGGGCACGCTGATCGGCCATCGCGGACTCGAAGCCCGCCATATCCAGCTCCAGGCCGCGCTCGCGGGCGATATCGCCGGTCAGGTCCACCGGGAAGCCGTAGGTGTCATACAGCAGGAAGATGGTCTCGCCCGGGATCACCGTGCCCTCGAGATCGCGCAGGTCGTCCTCGAGGATCTTCATGCCCTTGTCGAGCGTCTCCAGGAACTTGCGCTCTTCCTTCTCCAGCACCTTCTCGACCTGCGCCTGCGCCTCGGCCAGCTCCGGGAAGGCCTCGCCCATCGCGCGCACCAGATCACCGACCATCTGGTACAGGAACGCATCCTGGGCCCCGACCTTGAAGCCATGGCGCGCGGCGCGTCGGATGATTCGGCGCAGCACGTAGCCACGCCCTTCGTTGGACGGCAGCACGCCATCGGTGATCAGGAAAGCGATGGAACGGATGTGGTCGGCGATCACACGCAGCGAGGCGGAGTCCGACTCCTTCGCCCCGGTCACCCGCGCGGCAGCAGCGATCAGGTCCTGGAACAGGTCGATTTCGTAGTTGGAGTGCACACCCTGCAGCACGGCCGCCAGGCGCTCCAGGCCCATGCCGGTATCCACCGACGGGCGTGGCAGCGGGTTCAGCGTGCCGTCCGCGTCGCGGTCGTACTGCATGAACACGAGGTTCCAGATCTCGATGTAGCGATCGCCGTCCTCGTCCGGGGAACCGGGCGGTCCGCCCTCCACTGCCGGGCCGTGGTCGTAGAAGACCTCGGTGCACGGGCCGCAGGGGCCAGTATCGCCCATCTGCCAGAAGTTGTCGGAACCGCCATCGGGGTCATCGCCGATGCGGATGATGCGCTCGGCCGGGACCTGGATCTCGTTCGCCCAGACGTTGTAGGCGTCGTCGTCGGTCTCGTAGACCGTGACCCACAGCTTCTCCGGCGGCAGGCCGATGGTCTCGGTCAAAAACTGCCAGGCGTAGTGGATCGCATCACGCTTGAAGTAGTCGCCGAAGCTGAAGTTGCCCAGCATCTCGAAGAAGGTGTGGTGGCGCGCGGTATAGCCGACGTTCTCGAGATCGTTGTGCTTGCCCCCGGCACGCACACAGCGCTGGGTGGAGACCGCCCGGGTATACGGGCGCTTCTCGCGGCCCAGGAACACATCCTTGAACTGCACCATGCCCGCGTTGGTAAACAGCAACGTGGGGTCATTGCCCGGTACCAGCGGGCTGGACGGCACGATCGTATGGCCATGCCCTTCAAAGAATTCGAGGAAACTCCGGCGAATGTCGGCGCTTTTCATGCGGTTCCGGTGAGCGTTGGGGTCAAACCCGGAATGCTATCACGCAAGCGCCCCAGCCGCGTATTGCCGGGCCCGCCTTCGGGCCATGTTGCCCCTCATTGCGAGGCCCCGAAGGGACCGTGGCAATCGTCGGTGGGTCACTCGACGCCTGGATCAGGTGGCCGTGGATGCAGATTGCTTCGTCGCGTTGCGCCTCGCAATGACGTCGTCTTTGTCCCGTCATTGCGAGCGTAGCGAAGCAATCGCTTTACGGAACCCCCCGATCCCGATTCCGGCCAGGCCTGGCCGAGTGCCACGCCCTCTTCGCCGCCTCGCAATGACGCACCATGATCGCCGTCATTGCGAGGCGCGCGGCCACGAAGCGATCGGCAAGGACCTCCCCAGTCGCGTTCAACCCACGATGTCGTCGAACAGATCCCGCCACCCGGGGTTCACCTGCTCGATCAGCGCAACCTTCCTGCGCCGCGGGCCCGCCTTCAGCTGCTTTTCGCGCTCAATCGCGGATTCCATCTCCACGCATTGCTCGAACCATACGAGCCGATGCAGACCGTAGCGGCTGGTGAACCCGGATACCTCTCCCGAGCGATGCTGCCAGACCCGCTGCACCAGGTTGCTGGTCACACCCACGTAGAGGGTCCCGTCACGACGGTTGCTCATCATGTAGACACAGGGCTGTTTCATCGCTCCCTCCCTGGGCGACTGCACATTGGTACTCAGCGGCCGAGAATCCTTTCGGCCATTCACCACCGAGACACTAGCGTGCCCCCAACACAAGGACGTCATTGCGAGGCCCCGAAAGGGCCGTGGCAATAGCTGGTGGGTCACTCGGCGTCTGGGTCGGGTGGCTCTGGACACAGATTGCTTCGTCGCGGGGCTCCTCGCAATGACGGGGTGAGAAATACGTCATTGCGAGGCCCCCAAAGGGTCCGTGGCAATCGGCTGGGTCCGGCCAGACCCCGGATCTGGTGGTTCTCTCGGGGATTGCTTCGTCGCTTCGCTCCTCGCAATGACGTTCCTCCAAACCCGTCATTGCGAGGAGCGAAGCGACGAAGCAATCGGTCAGGAGATACCAGCGTCGTCTTTCCAGGCGGCGAGGGCCTGGTGGGCGACGCCGCCGGGGAAGCCGCGGCCGGCCAGGTGGCGGAGCATGCGGGCCTCGTCCTCGCGGGTCTCGGGGGGGTGGCGGAAGTGGCGTTCGAGCTGGCCGCGGGCCTGATCGGTCCAGTCGACCTCCAGGGCATCGAGGGCGGCATTGACGGTATCGCTGCCGATGCCGTTGTGGGCGAGTTCGGCGCGGATGCGCTGTTCGCCGTAGCCCTGCTCCGTGCGGTGGCGGGCCATGAAGTCCGCGTAGCGGGTGTCGCTCAGGTAGTCGAGCTCGCGCGCGCGCTCGAGCGCGGAATCGACCGCATCCCGCTCGAACCCACGCTCGGCCAGCTTGCGGCTCAGCTCCAGCGCGGAGTGTTCGCGCCGGACCAGCAACCGCAGGCCCGCCTCCAGCGCGGCGTCCGGGTCGGCCGGGTCAGCCCTGCTCCTCGACCGGGGCATCGACCGGCTCGTCCTCCGCCGCGGCCTTGTTGCGCTTCGGCAGCAGGCGGTCGCGCAGGGTCTTTTCGACTTCCTCGGCGATGTGCGGGTTGTCCTTCAGGTACTGGCGGGCGTTCTCCTTGCCCTGGCCGATACGCTCGCCGTTGTAGCTGTACCAGGCGCCCGCCTTGTCGATCAGGCCTTCCTTCACGCCCATCTCGATGATCTCGCCGACCCGCGAGATGCCCTCGCCATAGAGGATCTCGAAGTAGGCCTCCTTGAACGGGGGCGCCATCTTGTTCTTCACGACCTTCACGCGGGTCTCGTTGCCGATCACCTCGTCGCCCTTCTTGATCGCGCCGATACGGCGGATGTCCATGCGCACGGAGGAGTAGAACTTGAGCGCATTGCCGCCGGTGGTGGTCTCGGGGCTGCCGAACATCACGCCGATCTTCATGCGGATCTGGTTGATGAAGATGACCAGGGTGTTGGAGCGCTTGATGTTGGCGGTCAGCTTGCGCAGGGCCTGCGACATCAGGCGTGCCTGCAGGCCGACGTGGGAGTCGCCCATCTCGCCCTCGATCTCCGCCTTGGGCGTCAGCGCGGCCACGGAATCGACGATCACCACGTCCACCGCACCGGAGCGCACCAGCATGTCGGCGATCTCCAGCGCCTGCTCGCCAGTATCCGGCTGCGAGACCAGCAGGTCGTCCACGTTTACGCCCAGCTTCTCGGCGTAGGTCGGGTCCAGCGCATGCTCGGCATCCACGAACGCGGCGGTACCGCCCACCTTCTGCGCCTCGGCCACCACCTGCAGGGTCAGGGTCGTCTTGCCCGAGGACTCCGGCCCGTAGATCTCGACCACGCGCCCGCGCGGCACGCCGCCGATGCCCAGCGCGATGTCCAGCGCCAGGGAGCCCGTGGAGATCGCGGGGACGTCGACCGCCTGTTGATCGCCCATGCGCATCACCGCGCCCTTGCCGAATTGGCGTTCGATCTGCCCCAGTGCGGCGGTCAGGGCCTTCTTGCGATTCTCGTCCACGGTTTGCCTCCCGATACTTGCAGCGATGGTTTCCGACCCGTTGCCCAACCCGGGGCGGATACGGGGCCGCAGTATCCCACAGGGCGGGGAGCGACCCAACCCGGGATCCTGCGCGGATCAATGCCGGGCACGAAACCCGCCCCGAGCGGCGTCAGGCCGCCTCGTGGGCGAGCAGTTCGCTCAGGGCGTGGAGCATTGACTGCAGACGAACGGCGTGGCGTTCGCCGGGGAAATGGCGGGTCGCGACGCGCACCTCCTGGCCGCGCGTCTGCCAGCCGAAGCAGACCGTACCGACCGGCTTGTCCGCGGTGCCGCCACCGGGCCCGGCGATCCCGGTGACCGAGAGCGCATGATCCGCATCGCAGCGGGCCAGTGCGCCCTCGACCATCGCGCGGGCCACGGCCTCGCTGACCGCGCCGTGTTCCGCGATCAATTCGGCCGGGACCCCGACCATCGCCGTCTTGGCCGCGTTGGAGTACGCCACCCAGCCGCATTCGAACCATTGCGAGCTGCCCGGAACATCGGTCATCGCCTGGGCGATGCCGCCACCGGTGCAGGATTCCACGGTGCATAGACGCTCGCCCCGTGCCATCAGGCGCTCGCCCAGGTCGTACACCAGCGCGGAGAGGCCGGGGGCGTCGGTTTCCCCCGAAGTCAGGATCGTGCTGCTGGATGCGGCGGTCATGGCGCGATCATCCCTCCGTATCGAAGGCGACCGCAACCCGCCAGCCGCCGCCATCTGCCGGATCGACGGCGTCGCAGCGCACCACGCGGCCGTGGCGCTCCAGCCCCGCCAGGCGGCCATCGGGACTCGGCACCACCACGCTGACATCGACCCCCGGGTCGGTCTCGCGCTGGACCACGAACGCACAGCCCGTCGCCGACAGGTCCTCCAGCCGCACCGCGACCGACTCGCCGCTGGAGCGCCAGGTCATGCGCGCCTCGCCCTGCACCTGCATCCGCCGGTGATTGCGCCGATCCTCTTCCCCGATCATGTTCGCCCCTCCCTGACGTGGCGTCCGCCGCACGGCCTCGAGTGTGGCACAACATGCCAGGCCAGACCCACCTGCCATGTGGCGCGCTGCATCCGTATACTGCGCGTTTGCCCGGATCGAGCGCAGCCGAACCGATGAGCACCGCCGAACCCCTTTCCGCCCATACCCCGATGATGCAGCAGTACCTCGGCATCAAGGCCGAGTACCCGGACACGCTGCTGCTCTATCGCATGGGCGATTTCTACGAGCTGTTCTACGACGATGCCGAGCGCGCGGCCTCGCTGCTCGACATCACCCTGACCCGGCGCGGCGAGTCCGCCGGGCAGCCGATCCCCATGGCCGGGATCCCGGTGCACACCCTGGAGAGCTATCTCTCGCGCCTGCTGAAGCTGGGCGAGAGCGTGGCCATCTGCGAGCAGACCGGCGCGGTAGGCGCGCAGAAGGGCCCGGTCAAACGCGAGGTGGTGCGCATCGTCACCCCCGGCACGGTTACCGAAGAGGCCCTGCTGGAGGCCCGCAGCATCAACCGGCTGGTCGCCGTCTGCCCCGCCGGCTCGGCCGCAATCAAGGGCCGCAAGGAGGGCTACGGGATCGCCAGTCTGGAGTTCGCCAGCGGCCAGTTCCGCCTGCTGGAGGTGCGCGACGCGACCGAACTGGCCGCCGAGCTGGCGCGTCTGGACCCGGTGGAATGCCTGATCCCCGATCAGGCCGCGCCGATCCCCGGGATCGACGGATTCGCGCCACAACGCCACGCGGACTGGCACTTCGACGGCGTCTCCGCGCGGCGCGTGCTCACCACACACTTCGGCACCCGCGACCTCTCCGGCTTCGGCTGCGACGGCCTCGACCTCGGCATCGCCGCCGCCGGCGCCCTGCTCGCCTACGTGCAGAACCGCTATCGCGGCGATCTCGCCCACATCACCGGTCTGGCGCACGAACTGCGCAGCCAGATGCTGGTGCTCGACCCGGCCACCCGCCGCAACCTGGAACTGACCCGGACGCTCGGCGGCGAACGCCAGGGATCGCTGCTGGCCCTGCTGGACACCACCCGCTCGGCGATGGGTTCGCGCCGGCTGCTGCAGTGGCTGCACCAGCCGCTGCGCGACCGTGCCGTCATCCGCGAGCGCCAGACCGCGATCACCGCGCTGCTGGAGGCCGACGCCACCACGCCCCTGCGCGAGGCCCTGGCCGGCAGTGCGGATGTCGAACGCATCCTGTCGCGCATCGTCCTTGGCAGCGCGCGCCCACGTGACCTGACCGCCCTGCTCGCGAGCCTCGAACGCCTGCCGCCGCTGCACCAGGCCCTGACGCCCGTGGCCGGGAACAGCGACGCCCTGCAGGCCCTGCATCAGGCCCTGGCCCCGGAGGCCGACCTGAGCACCACTCTGGCCGCCGCGCTGGTCGAGGAGCCCCCGCTGCGCGTCACCGACGGCGGCATGATCCGACCGGGCTTCGATGCCGAGCTGGACCGCCTGCGCGCACTGGAGCACGACGCCGACTCGTTCCTGCGCGAGATCGAGGCACGCGAGCGCGAGGCCACCGGCATCCCCACCCTGAAGGTCGCCTACAACCGCGTGCACGGTTACTACATCGAGGTCTCGCGCACGCGCTCGGCGGAGCTGCCCGGACGCTTCATGCGCCGCCAGACCCTGAAGAACGCCGAGCGCTACACCACCGAGGAACTCAAGCGCTTCGAGGACGAGATCCTCTCCGCCCGCGAGCAGGCGATGGCCCGCGAGCGCGCCCTGTTCGACGGCCTGATCACCGAGCTTCAGGGCCGCGCCCCGCGCCTGCGCGCCATCGCCGACGCGCTCGCCGAACTGGACGCCCTCGCCTGCCTGGCCGAGCGCGCCCAGCGCCTGGACTGGCACTGCCCGGAACTGGTGGAGAATCCCGGCATCCGCATCGAGCAGGGGCGCCACCCGGTGGTGGAGGCCGGTCTGGACGCGCCGTTTGTCGCCAACGACACCGAACTGGACCCCGAAGAACGCCGCCTGCTGGTGATCACCGGGCCCAACATGGGAGGCAAGTCCACCTACATGCGTCAGACGGCCCTGATCGTGCTGCTGGCCTGCATGGGCAGCTTCGTGCCGGCCGCGCGGGCGCAGATCGGGCCGGTGGACCGCATCTTCACCCGCATCGGGGCCTCCGACGACCTGACCTCCGGGCGCTCCACCTTCATGGTGGAGATGACCGAGGCCGCGAATATCCTGCACAACGCCGGTCCCGAAAGCCTGGTGCTGATGGACGAGATCGGGCGCGGCACCAGCACCTTCGACGGGCTGGCGCTCGCGCTGGCCTGCGCCGAACGCCTGGCGCGCCACAACCGCGCGCTGACCCTGTTCGCCACGCATTACTTCGAGCTGACCGCACTGGCCGAACGCGAAGCGGCCGTGGCCAACGTGCACACCGACGCCATGGAGCACGAACACAGCATCGTGTTCCTGCACCAGGTCCGCGAGGGGCCGGCCAACCAGAGCTACGGGCTGCAGGTCGCGCAACTGGCCGGGGTGCCGGCCGACGTGCTGAAACTCGCCCGCACCCACCTGCGCGAGCTGGAGGACCGCGCCGCGGCCGCCGACTCGCCCCAGCTCGGCCTGTTCACCGCGCCCCCCGGGCCAGCGGCCGCCGAACCGGAGCCCGAGGCGCGCCCCGCGCCGGCCCCGGAAGAACGCGCCCTGAAGGCCCTGTTCGACACCCTGGACCCGGACGAGATGTCCCCGCGCGAGGCCCTGGACGCGCTCTACCGCATGAAGGACGCGCTGCGCAACCCGGATTGACGCGCTCGTTGTGCGGCCCTGAAGGGGCCGTGGCAATCCGTTTCGGGACCATCGGAATTCAGCGGGGGACCCCGCGCCGGGGTGCCCCGAGAGATCGCCACGTCGCTTCGCTCCTCGCGATGACGGTTAAAGCGATGGCCGCTCCTGGCAATGATGGATTAAGGGTAGGGTTGCGCCCTGCGATGAGGGGTTGAGGAGTGGCCACACCTTGCGGTGACGAGATGGTTCCCCTGTCATTGCGAGGTCCCGGAGGGGACGTGGCAATCGGTCCGCCGCTGGCGCGAGGCCCCCGAATGTGGCCAGGGTTCGCCCGGGATTCCCGACAGCCGCGGGGGAGGCGTTACAATGCGGCGAAATCCTGCCGGCTGTCGGTGCCACGGCCGGTTCACGCTCGGCCAGGGCGGTCAGCGGAAACGACCGGTCACAAGACTGAACAAAAAGGGAGAAACACCATGACGTTCGTCGTTATCGATAACTGCATCAAGTGCAAGTACACCGACTGCGTCGAGGTCTGCCCCGTCGACTGCTTCCACGAAGGCCCGAACTTCCTGGCCATCGATCCGGACGAGTGCATCGACTGCACCCTGTGCGAACCGGAGTGTCCGGCCGAAGCCATACTGCCGGAGGACGACGTACCAGAGGACCAGATGCATTTCATCGAGCTGAATGCCGAGCTCGCGCGCACCTGGCCGGTGATCACCGCGCGCAAGGACCCGCCGGAAGACGCCGAGGAATGGGACGGCGTCGAGAACAAGCTGCAGTACCTCGAACGCTAGCCTCGAACGCCCGCCCCGCTCGCGAGCCCCGGACGCGGCCCCGGGGCTCGTATTGGGAAGCCACTGCCGCTGCAGCTACCGTTCATTTCCCTTCTACGGTGGCACTAACACGGCCGAACACGCCCCCTGCATGATCCGCCTCGCGCGCGCTGCTCCTCGCTGAGCTGACCCTGCGCGCCGCGCGGCCGTCGGGGTGCCAGCTGGCTGGCGTATCGGGGGCACCCGACACCGGGCCATCATCTCGCCCCCCTGCCCGATGCAGGACCTCCGCAGGACCGCGGGCCGATCGCCCCCGCGGACCTGTCTCGCCTGGTAGCCACCTCGTTCCATCCGGTTTTTCCCCACGATTTCCGCAAGTTGCAACTGGTTTTCCGAAAAGCCGCGCGCGAACTGTTTCAACGGCGGTACATCCGCAACCCCGATCCTGACGGTTCATCACAACCATCCCATTGTTTTCTCGATCTATTCCGGTTTTGGCGCGACTCCTGCTACCGGGTTTGGTCGTGGCGCCCATGGCGCAAAGGGCCCGGTCGCCACGCTGCCCTCGGGCGCAGTCCAACCAGCCAAAAGGAGATTCATGATGAACTTCAAGAAAACGCTTATTGCTTCCGCGATCGCACTTGCCTTCGGCCTGAGTTCCGGTCTGGCACTGGCCAATCCGACCAACACGGCGGAAGGCGAGGTCGGCGATCAGACCGCTACCGCCTCCTCGACCGCCGACAATGGCGGCGCATCCGCGAACGAGAACTCGCTGGCGGTGGCGATCAATGACTCCGATCTGTCCGACAGCTCCGACAACAGCACCAGTGTGGCCGACTCCGGGAACACCACGGTCTCGGATTCGGGCAATGACAGCTCCGACAACAGTCTGAACATCGCCGACTCCGGCAACGACAGTTCGGACAACAGCACGAATGTGGCGGACTCCGGCAACACGACGGTCTCCGACTCCGGCAATGACAGTTCCGACAACAGCCTGAACATCGCCGACTCGGGCAACGACAGCTCGGATAACAGCCTGAACATCTCCGACTCGGGCAACGACAACTCGGACAACAGCCTGAACATCGCCGACTCGGGCAATGACAACTCGGATAACAGCCTGAACATCGCCGACTCGGGCAATGACAGCTCCGATAACAGCCTGAACATCTCCGATTCGGGCAACGACAGCTCCGACAACAGCTCGGCCAATGCCGACGACAACAGTGCCGCGGCCAACAACGGCTCCACTGCCAGCGTGACCCGCGATCAGAGCGACAACTCGGACAACAGCCTGGCGGTCATGGATTCCGGCAACAACACCGCCACCGACAGCTTCAACACCATGCTGCAGGTCAACGCGGTGGTGAGCCAGAACGAGCTGTCCGGCACGGTCACCGGGAACTATGTGGACATCGCCGAGGGTGCGCGCAACATCGCCCGCAACTCGATCGGTTCCGATTCCTTCGTGGCCCCCGCCGGCATCACCCAGGTCTCGCAGAACAGCGGGGCCAACAGCCTGACGCAACAGCAGGTATCGGTGCAGGCACACCTCAATCTGGGCAACTAGTCCGTGCCACGCGGCGGGTCCGAGACCCGTCGCGTCACGGCCCTGCACTGGAGAATCCGGTCATGCGCCTCCATCCGAGATATTCGCAATCCTTGTTCACCCGATCCTTGTTCACCCGATCCTTGTTCGCCGCGATGCTGGGCACGCTGCTCCTGGCGGCCGGTTCCGCCAGCGCGGCCGACCCTCGCGACAGTCAAACAAACCTCGCCGCATCCGGCACGCTGGACCTTCAGGGCCTGACGTCGGTGGATGCCGACACCCTCAACCAGCAACGGGCGCGCCAGGGGGTCAGCAACATCCAGCTGGGCCAGGTCCACTCCCAGATCGCCCTGCATGACAACGTCGTTATGGGCGGCCATGGCGGCACCAACCTGATCGCGCCGGGCGCCTTCGACAATGCCCGCGGGTTTTCCACCGTCATCCAGAACACCGGCCATAACGTGGCCATCCAGGAATCCATGATCGTGAACGTCACGATCCACCCGTGAACATGCGGCACCACCACCTTCTGCTTGCGCCGGGGATCCTGGTGCTTGCCCTGCTGGCACCCCAGGCGCTGCAGGCCCAGGCGGGCGGGGCGCAGGTTCCCGGGATGATTGGCAGCATGAACGTCCCGGTCGAGAGCATGAAGGCCCTGCGCTTTCGCTCGGTGGTCCCGCAGCAATACGACTTCAGCTGCGGCTCCGCCGCACTGGCCACCCTGCTCAGTTACCACTACGACCGGCCCACGGTGGAAACCACCACCTTTGACGGCATGTTCCGCCGCGGTGACCAGGACCTGATCCGGGCCCAGGGCTTTTCGCTGCTGGACATGAAGAACTACCTCGGGGCGGAGGCCGGCCTGGCGGCGGACGGCTTCCGGATCGGCCTGGACGACCTGGAGGGGCTGGGCGTGCCCGCCATCGCGATGATCGAGACGCGCGGCTATCGGCACTTTGTGGTCATCAAGGGCCTGCGCGAGGGCGAGGTCCTGGTCGGGGACCCGGCCCTGGGATTGAAGAGCTACCGCCGACCCGAGTTCGAGGCGGCCTGGGTAAACGACATCCTGTTCATCATCCGCGAAGAGGTCGAGCGCGCCCGCGCGAACTTCAACGCCCCCCAGACGTGGGCCGCCATCACCCGCGCACCCGTCGAGGACGGCGTGGTGCGCCGCGACCTGGCCAGTTTCACCCTGAATCTGCCACGGGCCCGGGAATGGTAACGTCCATGGCCCCCATATCCCCGCAGCGATGCGATGCCTCGCCCCCCCGAGGGCCGCGGACCGGTTCGACGCTTGCCCGCCTGGCGCTTTGCATCCTCGCCGTCGGCCTGCCCGTCGCGGCCCAGGCACTGGAAACGCTTCCCGGCGCGGGTGACCCGCGGGTGGTCGCCGATGCGGTGCTGGCCGAGCAGCGCGGTGGCTTCTTCGGCCGCGACGGGCTGCAGATCGCGATCGGCCTGGAACAGATCACGGCCCTGAATGGCGAGATCCTGCACCAGAGCACGCTGCATCCACTGGGAACCCTTGGCGCCGCGACGAGCCACCCCTCCGCCGGTCGCATCACGATTCTCAACGCGACGGCGGGCCTCCCGGCACAGACGTTCGTCTCGGAAACGGCCAGCGGCCAGGGCTGGGTCACGACCATCCAGAACCAGCTGGACGGTCAGGCCATCCAGCACCAGACAATCCTGCAACTGGAGCTGCGCAACCTGCAGATGCCGCGCAGCGACCTTGGCCGGGCCCTGGAGCAGCAGCTAACCGACGGCGGTCGCGGCTGGTAGCCCCGCCGCCGTCGTTCGCGGCAGCGATCTCAGAAACGCATCGGCACCCGCACGGTCATCTGCACATCGGGCGCGGACTCGGTCACCCCCACCCCCAGCGAGAAGTTCAGGCTGGTGCGTTCAGTCAGGCGATGCGACACCCCCCAAAGCAGCGTCCCCACCTGGCGCCGACCAAACACGGGCTCCAGCCCGGGATCGTTCTCCACGCGGGTCCGAAACACCACGCTGTGGTCATAACCCAGGCTCATCGAGGTACGGTCATTCAGGCTGATGGCCATGCCGAGGCTGGCGCCGAAGGCGTCCCCCGGATCCACCGTGCCGTAGTCCGGACCCACATCCCGCTCGATATTCCACAGATAGCTGACGTTCGCGAACAGTACGGCGGGATCGGTCGGGTAGATCATGGTCACGCTGGGCTGCACGGCCCAGAAGCCGGATCCGGTGGGCTGTTCCAGGAAGATCTCGCCGAGCCGGTTCCCGTCCTCGTCCACGATCCGGCGTCGATCCACCGAGAACGGGTCCGTCCCGGTGCGGCTCTTTGCCTTCAGATTGCCGATAAAGAAAGGGCGCCCGCGATCGGCGGTGTTGAACTGGTAGGACAGCCCGAACTCGACATCCCCCAGGCCGCTGCCGGTGGACCCGGTCACCCGCTCCAGCTCCGTTCCTTCCAGGATGTCGCGCCGGCGCACCTGCTGTTCGCGGTAGACCCAGGGAATCTTGAGCCCGACCTCGAGCCGGTCGGTGAGCCCGTACCGCAATGCCACAGCGGCCGTCAGCGTGTCCCGTTCCGTCTCGCTGACATCGATCAGCCCGATCGCCAGGGCCGGGATGATGGTGAAGCCCTCGATCGAGACATCCAGCGCGCTGCTGTGCACATAGGCGAGCGAAGGCTCGATCACCCATTGCCCCTGCGGCGTCAGCATGCCGCGCTCCTCGAAGACCGTAACCTGCGGGCCCTGGTCCCTTGGCGCGTCCCCGACCGCCTCGCGGGGCTCCTGCGCGGCGACCGTGGCCGACAACCCCAGAAACAGCGGGACCAGCCCCGCCCCCCACCTCCCGACCCGGATCTTGTTCACGTGCGTTCTCCATGCCCCCTCGGGGCCGTGCAAACGGGAACACACCGGCCGCGCGCCCGACGGCGCACCGCGGCGTGCCCCCAGAACCGGGACCGCTCCATCGCGCCTGAACCCGGGGTTCAGTGCTTGGACGGACGCATCCCGTACTTGTCGAGCAGGCGATAAAGCGTCACCCGCCCTACTCCCAGCTCGCGTGCGGCGCGCGACAGGTTGTTGTCGCACTGCCCAAGCGCCCGCATCACCGTCTCGCGTTCCGCGCGGGCACGAGCCTGCGCCAGCGTCTCCCGGCCGCTGCCCTCGAGCGGCGCCGCAAGCCCCAGGTCCTCCGGCCGGATCAGGCGCCCGTCCGCCATGGTCACGGCCCGCTGAATACGGTTGACCAGCTCCCGGACATTGCCCGGCCAGCGATGGCTGTAGAGCGCCTGGATGGCCGCACGGGTAAATCCGCGCAGGCGCGGGTTCTGGCCACGAAACCGGTCGAAGTAGAAATGGGCCAGCTCCACCAGGTCGGCCCCACGCTCCCGCAACGGGGGCACGTCCAGCTGAATCACATTCAGGCGGTAATAGAGGTCTTCCCGGAATCGGCCGGCCTCTACGGCCTTGAACAGATCGACATGGGTCGCGGCCAGGACACGCACATCCACCTGGATCGGCTGCAGGCCACCCAGACGCAGCAGCGTCCCCTCTTGCAGGAAACGCAGCAGATTCACCTGCAGGTCGAGCCCCAGATCCCCGATCTCGTCCAGCAGCAGGGTCCCGCCATGGGCCAGCTCGAGCTGACCGATCTTGCGGCGGGTCGCACCGGTGAATGCGCCGGCCTCGTGACCGAACAGTTCGGACTGGATCAACTGCGCCGGTAACGCCCCGCAGTTGACCGCGACAAACGGACCCTCGCTGCGCCGCGACTGACGGTGCACCGTGCGAGCCGCAAGCTCTTTTCCGGTTCCACTTTCGCCCTGGAAGAGGACCGGCGCGTCCGATCCCGCGACCCGGCTCAATTGCCGCGCGAGGGCCTGCATCGGAGCGCTGTGGCCGATAATGGGGCGGCCTTCGTCCACCGACGGCAGGCCGGCGGCGGCGGGCTCCGCGGGTGTCTCCAGAACGGCCATCCCGCAGGCGCGTCCCAGGGTCACTTCCAGACGGGCCTGATCCAGCGGCCGGGTATGGAAGTCGTAGCAGCTGTCCCGGATCAGGTCGCGCAATTCCGGGCTCGGTAACAACGCCGGATCGACCAGGGCAATCCACTTCACGTGCTGGTGTGCGTGGACGAAGTCGACGAGCTGCGATGGCAGGGAGCGTCCCAGATCCAGAAGGCCGACCCGAACCCCGCCCAGATCGGGCCAGGGCCGGGGCATCGGGAACGTCAGGCGGCGCAGATGCCAGGCACTCGAAAGCTGCGGCACGGGAGTCCCGGGATGCCCGCCCATGTCCAGCCAGGCGACTTCACGGGGTGTGTCCGAGGAACACATCCGGTAGATCTCCGCACCAAAGTCCCGCGCGTCTCCTTCAGCGACGAGGATCCCGCTGCGCCTTACGGGCCACAAGGCCCCGTTGATCTTTCCTGATCCGGACATGGTCTTCCCCGCGTGTCCGAAAAAATCCCTGGCTCCCCGGTCCCGGAGAGACGCCCGTCACGTTTCGGAGTATAGGCCGGGATCGTCAAAAAACCGTGACAAAAAGAAAACCGCAGCCCGCCGCCGCAGAAACCCGTCGAATTCACGACACCCGCGCACTCGCCACGGCCGGCTCAACGCCTTCCTTCAGGCCATGAAGATCATCGAGACACAACCGGCATGAACCGTCGTGCAAGGGCTTGCGGGCGGGCCCAGGCCGATCAAGGCGCCGGCGCCCGGGCGGGAAACAGGTGCCGAGGAACCCACCACAGGTACAGAGCCATGCCCACCAACTCCACCAGCGACTGGAACACCACCACGACCACCGCCAACTCCAGTCCCGGCGGCAACGCCAGTGCGATCGGGAGCACGACGAAGGAGTTGCGCGATCCCAGGCTGAAAGCGAGCACCCGCCCCTGTGCGACCGGCAGGCCGAACGCTCGCGCCAGCGCCCGCGCCAGCAGGGCCGCAACCACCAGGAAACCGGAAAAGATCAGCAATAACGGCAGCAGGACACCGACCCCGTCGAGCACCGTCTGGACCTGGGATGCGGCGACGATCAGCACCACCAGTGCCAGCAGCGGCACCGGCAACCACCCCAGGCCGGCGATCACGCGCTCGCGACCGGGATCTTCCCCGGCCCAGCGTTCGGTCAGATACGCCAGAACCAGCGGGACCAGGATCAGGCCGGCAAAGGCCTTCAGCACGTCTCCGCCGGCCAGCACCAGGGTGAACTCGCCACCGAAGAGCCACCACAGATACAGCGGCAACAGGGAAAGCTGCAGCAACAGCGAAAGGGGAGAAAAGGCGATCGCCCGGCGCGTGTCACCCCCACCCAGATGGGTGAAAGTGATGAACCAGTCGGTGCACGGCACCAGCAGCACCAGCGCGATACCCAGCAGGACCGCCGGACCGCCCGGCGCGACCTGAAGGATCGCCCAGACCAGCAGCGGGATCACCACGAAGTTGCCGATCACCGCCGCCGCCAGCAAGCGCGGCTCGCGAAACGCCGCGCCCATATGGTTTAGCGGTGTCTGCGTGAACGTGGCGTACAGCAGCAGCCCCAGCACCGGCCAGAGCACGGCATCCAGCATCGCCCCGAACTCCGGCTCGGACAGGCCCAGACCGAGCCCCAGGGCAATCGCCACCAGGTAGATCAGTACCTGGTATTGCTCCAGCCGCTCGCGCATTCACCAACGCCGCTCAAGGGCGGCGCACAAGAACTACCAGAGCCAGGTCTCGGGCTGCTCGATGGCGCGGTTGTCGTTGTTGGCCAGCAGGCCCTTGATGCAGCGCACCAGCAACCAGATGATCAGGGCCAGGAAGATCAGGAAGCCGATGCCGATGGGCGTGGTGATGGCTCCGATCACGGCAAACAGCAACCCGATCCAGAAGGTGCGGATCTGATAGGTGAAGTGGGAGACGCTGACGCTATCGGCCTCGCCACGCTTCATATAAGCGATGATCAGGCCGGCGATCGCGGTGAGCGCGGTCAGGAAGCTCACCAGGTACAGCACGTACACCACGGTGACCATCGTAACGTCCTTGCGCGGCCCGGCTGCGGGCTCGCTGACGTCGCTGCGCACGACTTCCGGCTTGGGATCTTCGGACACCTGGCACCTCCTGTGGGTTGGGTCACGCCGCCAACTTAACAGACTTGCCGGTTCCCTACCCGGGCCCGCCGAGCACGATGAGGACGATGCCCGCCAGGGCGAAGACGAAACCGGTCAGTTGCACCCGCGACATGCGCTCGGCCTGGAAAAAACGCGCCATCAGCGCGGTCGGGGCCGGCGACAGCGCCCCGGCCACCGCGATGATCGACAGCAGGCCCATGCGCACGGCCACGACAAAGGCGAGCGTCGCCGCGGCCTGGAACAGACCGGCCAGCGACAGCAGCACCAGCGTGGAGCGGCTCATCCCGGTCTGCGGCCGGCGCACCAGCATCACCGCCAGCAGCGCCAGCGCGCCCACCGCCGAGGTCGCCACCACCGGCCACAGCGGCGAGCCCGCCTCGGCCTCGTTCAGGAACACGAAGACCAGCCCGAAGCAGACGCCGGCGATGGTCGCGTCCACCAGCCCGCGCACCGGGTGCGCCCCCCGGGCCAGCGCCATCAGGCCACGCACGGGCTCGTCCAGGCGGCGTGGACTCGCCTTGCGCGAACCGCCGGAGATCATCCCGATCGCGATCACGATGGCCGCGATCCCGGCCAGCGCCAGCGGGCCCGGCTGCTCGCCCATCACCAGCCCGACCAGCAGCGGCACCAGGGCCGAGATCACGCCGGTCACGGCGGCGACCAGCCCCATCGAGCCCTCGGCCAGGCCGTGGTAGTAGGCCAGCAGCCCGAGGGCCAGGGCGAGCCCCGAGGCTCCGCCCCAGATCAGGGCCTGGGTCCCGGGCAAACCCGCCAGCGGGAGAGCGACCACCAGCAGGACGACGGTGGCCAGGATCTGCGAATAGCAGGCGACCACCAGCGCCGGGATGCGCCGGGAGGCCAGGCCGCCAAAGAAGTCGCCAGCGCCGAAGCCCAGGGCCGTCAGCAGGCCGAGGAAAAAGGCCATGTCAGCCCCGGCCCGGGCTCGGAAGCCTCATGCGCGGCGCTTACTCGCCGGCCTCGTCGAGCAGGTCCTTCAGGGCCTCTTCGCTGCCGGCATGGCCAACACCGGTCACCACGCCCTCGCCATCCAGCAGGACCACGGTCACCTGTTCGCGCTCGTGCGGCAGGAAGCCGGCATCGGCCTCGCTGGAGGTCACCACGATGGAGTAGTCCCGCGCCTGCATGCGCGGCAGGACCACGTTCTGCATCGGCTGCGGCGGCATCTCGTGGATGTCGGCGATGTAGACGATCCCCTCGCGCTCGGCGGGGCTCATCTCGCTCAGGACCGCGTTGGCGACGCCGGCCGGGGCCGCCTCGACGGTCTTCAGGATTACGCGGGCATTGCCCGGCAGCTCGACCGGGTTCCCGTGCTGGTCATTCAGGCTGCGCTCGGGAAACGGCTGGCCCTCGGCGAACTCGGGCTCCGGACCGCCCCCGGACATGCAGCCGGCCACCAGCCCGGCGGCGAGCAGCAGGGCGGCGGGCAGAAGGGATCGGGCAACAAGCGACATGGCAGTTCTCCTGCGGATCGAGACATGGGATCGAAACACACGCGGGTGCGCGCGACAGCGGCGCCGATGGTAACGCATCGAGCGCGTCAGTAGACTGCAACCACCTTCACGGACGACCGCCCGCATGCTGCATTCGCTGATCAAGCTGCTGCGCCCGCACCAGTACATCAAGAACGGTTTCGTGTTCCTCGGCGTGGTGTTCGCGCACGAGTGGGGCGAACCCGGGACGGTGCTCGCCGCCAGCGTCACGTTCCTCGCATTCTGCGCGATCGCCAGCGCGGTCTACGTGCTGAACGACATCGTCGACGTCGAGGCCGACCGCCGTCACCCGACCAAGCGCGAACGCCCGATCGCCAGCGGCGCGATCGCGATCTCCACCGCCTGGGCGATCTTCGCCACCGCGGTCATTGTCGCGCTGGTCCTCGCGGCACTGGTCAGCACCTGGGTGATCGCGCTGATCCTGACCTACCTGGTGCTGAACGTGGCCTATTCCTGGTCGCTCAAGCACATCGTGATCCTCGACGTGTTCAGCATCGCCGCCGGCTTCATGCTGCGCATCCTCGCCGGCACCCTTGGCCTGGGCATCGAACCCTCGCAATGGCTGCTGCTGTGCGGGCTCATGCTGACGCTGTTCCTGGGCTTCGCCAAGCGGCGCGCGGAGCTCGCCGATGGCGCCATCGAACACACCCCGGATCAGGACGGGACGCGGCGCGTGCTGCACGACTACAGCGTCAGTCTCCTGGATCAGTTCATCGCCATCAGCGCCGCCTGCACCGTGCTCGCCTACGGGCTCTACACGGTCAGCGCCGAGACCATCGCGCTGCATGGCACGGATGGGCTGATCTACACCCTGCCGTTCGTGATCTACGGCATCTTCCGCTACCTGTTCCTGCTGCACGCGCGCGGCGCCGGCAACGACACCTCGCGCGACCTGGTCACCGACCCGCACCTGCTGGCCACGGTCGCGGTATGGATGGGCGTGACCCTCGCCGTACTCGCATGAGTGCGGTCCTGCTCTCCGGCTGGCGCCTGCGCGCGGTGATGCTCTCGATCATCGTTGCCGTCGCGCTGTATCTCGGGGTCGTGCTGTGGGCGGGGGCGGACGAGGTCTGGCGCGCCCTGAAGCTGGTGGGCGTCGGCGGCGTCCTGCTGGCCCTGGCGCTGTCGCTGGTGAACTACAGCCTGCGCTTCACCCGCTGGCAGCTCTACCTGCGCACCCTGGGCCATGCCGTCCCGACGCGCGCCAGCCTGCATATCTATGTGGCCGGCTTCGCCCTGACCACCACCCCCGGCAAGGCCGGCGAGGCCCTGCGCGGGGTGCTGCTGAAGCGCCGCCGGGTGCCCTACCCGGACAGCTTCGCCGCCTTCGTCTCCGAGCGCCTGTCCGACCTGATCGCGGTGGTGCTGCTGTCCATGCTCGGGCTGACCCTGGTGGCCCAGGGCACCTGGCTGATCGCAGCCGGCGCGGCCTTCATCCTCGCGGCGCTGGTAATCCTGTCGTGGCGACGTCCGCTCGCCTGGCTCCAGGCGATCAGCGACCGCCCGGGGCAGCGCGTCTGGCGCAGCCTGCACCATGTCGCCACGATCCTGCTGCAGGCACGGCGCTGCCACCGCCCGGCCCTGCTGGCCGCGGCCACTGCCCTCAGCGTCATCGCGTGGAGCGCCGAGGCCCTCGCCTTCTGGTGGATCCTCAACGCCATGGGCTTCGAGGCCGGCTTCGCCTTTGCCGCTTTCGTCTTCGCCCTGGCCATGCTGGCCGGCGCGCTGAGCTTCCTGCCTGGGGGACTGGGGGGTACCGAGGCGGTGATGGTCGCCCTGCTGCTGTGGGCCGACATGCCACCGGCCGACGCCATCGCGGCGACCATGCTGATCCGCTTCACCACCCTCTGGTTCGCGGTGATTCTGGGCCTGATCGCGCTGGCCACCAACCCCGAGGCGCGCGGCCACGAACACCCGGTGCAACCCCATGCGTAACGGTTCCTTTGTAGGAGGCCAGCCCCCTGGCCGATTGGGCGTCATGCTGTCGGCCTGTACCCGAGGGAATGTCGTACACCCTGCAACCGGGGGCCTGCGGATGCGTGGACGCCCGCGCATTCACGCGCAGAGGATATTAGCTGCGCCCAATCGGCCAGGGGGCTGGCCTCCTGCAGGGGATCGCAACGACGAGGTGGGCGGGTGATGACTGCCAGCTGGAACCGCATCCCGCAGGTCGAACATGCCGCCGAAGTCGAGCTTGCTCACCGCGGCCGGCCGCTTCCCCCGGGCACGCCCCGCCCCCTGCTCGCCCACGGCCTCGGGCGCAGCTATGGCGACGTCTGCCTGAATCCGGGGGCCACCTTGCTGCATACGCCGGGGCTGGATCGCTTCGTGGCCTTCGACGCCACCACGGGGCGGATCACCGCGGAGGCCGGACTGTCGCTGGATGCCCTGTTGCGCTTCGCGCTGCCGCGCGGCTGGTTCCCGCCGGTGGTGCCGGGTACCCGTTTTGTCACCCTCGGCGGCGCGGTGGCCAACGACGTGCACGGCAAGAATCACCACCAGGCTGGCAGCTTCGGCGACCACGTACTCGGACTGACCCTGCGCCGTTCCGACGGCCGGATCCTGGAGGTCACCCCCCAGGCCAGCCCCGACTGGTTCGCCGCAACCGTGGGGGGGCTGGGCCTGACCGGACTGATCGAGACCGTGACCCTGCAGTTGATGCCGGTGCGCTCCGGCTGGATGCGCGCCTGGTCGCAGCGCTTCGACTCGCTGGATGCGTTCTGGGACCTGAATGCGCAGGCCGAGCGCGAGTGGCCCTACACCGTCGCCTGGATCGACTGCCTGAACCCGGGCCCGAACGGCCGCGTCGGGCGTGGCATCTACGGCGCGGCACGCCACGCGGCCACCGCGCCTGTGCGCGGGGACTACCGCGAACGCCGGCGCAGCATCCCGCTGGACCCGCCCGTCTCGCTGGTCAACCGCCTGACGCTGCGCGCCTTCAACCACCTCTATTACCGCCAGCCGGTGCACGCGACACCCCGTGCCGTGCACCACCAGCCCTGGCTGTTCCCGCTGGATGCGATCCGCCACTGGAACCGCATCTACGGGCACCAGGGCTTCTACCAGTACCAGTGCGTCCTGCCCCCGCATGCCGCACGGGACGGCGTGCAGGCCCTGCTGGATGCCATCGCTGCCAGCGGCCAGGGCTCGTTTCTCGCGGTGCTCAAGACCTTCGGCGACCGGCCCGCGCCGGGCATGCTGTCCTTTCCCCGCCCGGGCGCCACCCTCGCGCTGGACTTCCCGGAAAAGGGTCGCGACACCGCGCGCCTGTTCGCGCGCCTGGACGCGATCGTGCAGGAGGCCGGCGGTGCCCTGTACCCTGCGAAGGACGCGCGCATGCCGGCCGAAGTCTTCCGCCAGGGGTTCCCCGGCTGGGAGGCCTTCGCCGAGTATGTGGACCCCGAATTCTCCTCCGGCTTCTGGCGCAGGGTGACCGCATGAACCCGTTGAAAAACGTTGTCCTCTTTGGTGCCACCTCGGCCATTGCTTCCGCGGCGGCGCGGGAGCTGGTGGATGCCGACGCCCGACTGTTCTGCGTCGCCCGCGACGGCGACGCCCTGGAGGCCCTGCTGGCTGACCTGCGGGTACGCGCCGACGACCCGGAGGGCAACCGCATCCTCGGCGCCCGCGCCGATCTGGCCGATATCGAGGGCCACGCGGCGCTGTGGCAGCAGGCGCAGGAGGCCCTGGGCGAGGTGGACAGCGTACTGCTGGCCTGGGGCACCCTGCCGGACCAGGCCGCGTGCAACGCCTCGGTGGACGCGACCCTGCAGGCGATCCACGTCAACGGCACCAGCGCCATCGCCCTGCTCAACCGCATCGCCCCGGACTTCGAAGCCCGGGGCCGGGGCGTGATCGCCGCCATCGGCTCGGTCGCCGGGGATCGCGGACGCCAGAGCAACTACGCCTACGGCACCGCCAAGGGCATGCTCGCGATCTACCTGCAGGGGCTGCGCAACCGGCTGTTCTTCAGCGGCGTGGACGTGGTCACGCTCAAGCCCGGCTTCGTGCGCACCCCGATGACCGAGGGCCTAAACCGCGCCGGCGCCCTGTGGGCCGAACCGGAAACGGTGGCCCGCGGCATCGTCCGCGCCATGCGTCGTGGCCGCGACGTCGCCTACTTGCCCGGCAAGTGGTGGGTGATCATGACCATCATCCGCCTGATCCCCGAATACCTGTTCAAGCGCCTGAAGCTATAACCCTGAAGCCATAACGATGAACCGGAATGACACGCGGCAGATCGTGCTGTTCGACTTCGACGGCACCCTGACCCGGCGCGACAGCCTGTTCCCCTTCCTGCGCCACGCGCTGGGGACACCGGCCTTCCTCCGCCGCCTGCCGGACTGCCTCCCGGCGCTGACCGGCCTGGCGCTGAAGCGCCTGTCCAATCAGGATGCCAAGGAGGCGGTGCTGACCCATATGCTCGCCGGCGAGACCCTCGCCCACCTGCAGGCCAGGGGCCGTGAATTCGCCGACCGCGGCCTGGACCGCCTGCTGCGCCCGGCCGGGATGCGCGCCCTGCGGGCCCATCGCGACGCAGGCCATGACTGCGTACTGGTCTCCGCCTCGCTGGATGTCTGGCTGCAACCGTGGGCCGAGCGCTACGGGCTCACCGGCGTGGTCAGCTCGCGCCTCGCGGTGGATGACGCCGGTCGCGTCACCGGACGCCTGGACGGCACCAACTGCCGCGGCGCCGCCAAGCCGGCGGCGGTCGCCGCCTGGCTGGCCACCCTGCCCCCGGACGAACCGGTCGATCTGGTCGCGGCCTACGGCGACAGCGCAGCTGACCAGCCGCTGCTGGAGATGGCCGGCAGCGGCTACCGCCTGCGCCGGGGCCGCTTCCGGCGTGTCCACGGGCCGTCGGTAGAGGGGGCCCCCGAGTGAACCCGACAACCGCCTCCTGGCCCTGGCTCGCGCGTCACTACGGCGCGATCCTGCTGGCCGTGCTGCTGGTCAAGATCGGCATGGCCTGGGCCCTGCCAATCACCGGCGACGAGGCCTATTTCCTGATCTGGGGACAGAACCCGGATCTCGGCTACTACGACCACCCGCCGATGATCGGCTGGTGGCTGGGCGCCATCCTGCCCCTGTCGGAGCACCCGCTGGCGATCCGTGCCCTGGGTATTTTCGTCTCCATGGCACCGGCGCTCGCGATCTTCCTCTGGTGGAGGCATACCGACCCGGTCCGCGCGCGCCTGGTCTCGCTGCTGGCGCTGTTCATGCCGCTGTTCTTCATCGCGGTGATCACCGCGACGGACACCCCGCTGATCCTGTTCAGCCTGCTGGCTACCGGCCTTGCCTGGCAGGCCCTGCGTACCGGCGCCGCGCACTGGTTCCTGCTCGCCGGCCTGGCGCTGGGGCTGGCGTTCCTGTCCAAGTACTTCGCAGTCCTGCTGGGGATTGCGCTGGGACTGCATATCCTGCTGTTCGCGCGGCAGCACTGGCGCGGCCTCCTGCTGATCATCCTCGGCGTGGTGCCGGCGGTGGCGCTCAATCTGTACTGGAACTGGGGCAACTGCTGGTACAACGTGATGTTCAACATCGTGAACCGGCACGGCGACGGCGGCTTCGACCCCGGCAACTGGCTGACCTACGCGATCCTGCTGCTCTACCTGTTCACGCCCTGGCTGCTGTGGTTCTACGCGCGTCAGTGGCGGGCGCTGGCCGCCGGCATCCGCGCGCACCAACTGGGCGTGTTCCTGTCCGCCGGACTGATCCCGCTGCTCCTGTTTGCCCTGCTCGCCCCGTTCAAGAGCATCGGGCTGCACTGGCTGGCCGCCTTCGCCCCCTTCCTGCTGCTACCCGCGCTGTTCCTGGCGCGACGTTCGCTGACGCTCGGCGTATGGCTCTCCGGGGCCCTGGCAGCACTGCACGCGATCGCGATCCTGACGATCGCGCTGATGCCGGTGGAATGGCTGAAGGGCCAGGATCGCTACGCCGACGCGGTGTTCTACCTGGCGCCGGAATCGGTGGCCGCGGTGGTCAACGAATACGACGCCGACTGGCACGTCTTCACCCGCAGCTACTCGCGCTCGGCGGTGCTCGCCTACTACGCCGGGCGCGAGGTCGGCGTGTTCGGCCCCGGCTCGCACTATGGCCGCCAGGACGACCTGCTGACCGACTTCCGCGCCCTCGATGGCGCCAACCTGCTCTACGTGCCCACCCGGGGCGAACTGGACCCGGCACAGGTGGAGCCCTTCTTCGACGAGCTGCGCCTGCGCGAGGTCACCATCCGCGGCGTCGAATGGACCCTCGCCGAAGGCCGCGGCTTCGACTACGCCGCCTACCACGACCAGATCCTGGAACCGGTGCTCGCCCGCTACTACGACTTCCCGCCTTGGCTGCCGGAGGGCCGCTGCGCCTTCACCGACCGCTACACGAACCGGGAATAAGACCCTGCGTTGACCAGGGAATGGTCCCCCCGGATACTGTTGTCCGTGAGCCATCGACTTCATCCAGGGAGGGGCGAGCGATGATCGCACCCGGAGCGGCGATCCCTGCCCGCCAGCGTAGAGCGAGCGCACGCACCCGCTGGCGCTGTGGTCTCGCCGTGCTCGTTCTGCTGCTGCCGCTGTTGCTGCTCGGCTGTGGTGGCTCCCAGGAGACCCCGCTGCGGGTGGCCACCATCGAGTGGATCGGCTACCACCCCCTCCACCTGGCCGCCTCCGAGGGCAGGCTTCCCATCGACGAAATTCGCCTCGCCCGCTTCAGCTCGAACGTGGAGTCCCTGCGCGCCTTTCGCAACGGCAATGTCGACGCCGCCGCCCTGACCCTGGACGAGGCTTTTCTGCTGCGCGCCGACGGCCACGATATCCGCGTCATCCTGCTGCTGGACTATTCCCATGGCGGCGACACCATCCTGGCGCAGCCGGGCATCACCCGCATGGCCGATCTGGAGGGCCGCCGCATCGGGGTCGAGAATGATGCCGCCACCGCCTACCTGCTCGCTCGCGGCCTGGAACACGGCGGCCTCGACCGCGAGAGAGTCGATATCGTGCGCGTAGATGCGGGGCGCCACGAGGAGGCCTTCCACGGCGGAGAGGTCGACGCCCTGGCGACCTTCGAGCCGATCCGCACCCGGCTGCTGAATGCCGGTGCCGAGGAGCTGTTCGACAGCACCCGGATCCCGGGCGAGATTATCGATGTCCTGGTGGTCCAGCGCCAAGCGCTCGACGACCACCCGCGACATCTCCGGCAGCTGGTGGATGCCTGGTTTGGAACGCTCGAATATCTGGATACCGACCCGGAACCCGCAAAGGCCGCCATGGCCCGGTATAGCGACCTCAGCGCGGAGGAACTGGCGGGTGCATTGGCCGGGGTCCACTTTCCCTCGCGGGCGGAAAACTGCACAGCCCTGGCCTCCGGTGGCGAATCCCTGCGCGCCAGCAGCGAGCGCCTGGCCACCCTGATGCAGCAGCAGGGCCTGCTGGAGCGCGAGGTGAACCTCGATCGTCTGTTCGATGACCGCGTCCTGCAGGCGGCGGGCTGCCCGCCATCGGAAGACGGCTGATGTGGCAGGGCCTGTTCCGCTATCCGATCAACACCACGCTGCCGCTTTTCCTGCTGGTGGTAGCACTCATTCTCGGCACCCTCTACACCCTGACCCTGATCCACAACCAGCAGCGCAGCATCCTCGCGAACGCCGAACGCGAACTGGCGACCGAGATCAGCCGCATGCAGCGCATCGTCCAGAACCACCTGGCAAACAACGGCACGCAGGCCATTCAGGACGAGATCGCGGCGCTCAATGTCGATATCCGGGTCCGCCTGGCCGGGGTGGTCGATGAACGCCAGCACTACGTTGCCGCCCTGAACCGCGGCATGCGCGAACGCCCGCTCGCGGAGACCCTGGACGCCGAACCCATGGCCGCGCTGGCCGACCCGCTGCGCACGCTGCTGACCGACGCCCGCGACCGCCGCGCCGCCAAGGTGCGCCATGTCGCGGGCGAGAACACCCTGATCGCGGTGGCGCCGCTGCAGTTCACCGGGCCTCTGGTGGACCTGGGGCGCAGCCCCTCGGGCGCGGTCATCCTCGCATGGGATCTGTCGCTGCCTTTCCGGCAGGCGCGCACCGCGGCCCTGAACTCGGCGCTGCTGCTCGCGCCGATCCTTATCGCAGCACTCGCCGCGCTGTGGTGGCTGATCTACCAGGCACTGGGGCGGCGCCTGAGCCGCCTGAGCCGGACCGCGGAGCAGATCGCCGGCGGCGAGCACCACCAGCGTGCCGGGGTCACCGGGCGCGACGAGATCGGCCGACTTGCACGCGCCTTCGACCGTATGGCCGATGGCCTGGTGCAGGAACAGGCGCGCCTGCGCGAAAGCGAGCAGCGGCTGTATCTGGCCCAGGCCTTCTCCGGCGTTGGCACCTGGGAATGGGAAATCGCCAGCGGCGACCTGGTCTGGACCCGTCCGACCTACCAGCTGTTCGACCTGCCGGAGGACACCACCGAGGTCACTTTCGAGCATTACCTGGAGCGGGTCCATCCCGACGACCGTGCGCGGGTCCAGGCCGCGGTGGAGCAGTCCCTCGAGCAGGGTACCGCCTACAGCATCGAGCACCGCGTACTCACGCGAGATGGCGACGAACGCTGGCTGCTCGGGAGCGGCGACGTGCTGCGCGACGCGGACGGCCAGCCCCGGCGCATGTACGGCATCGTGCAGGACATCACCGCGACCAAGCGCGCCGAGGCGGCCCTGTTCCGCGAAAAGGAATATGCCCAGGTCACGCTCGCCTCCATCGGCGACGGCGTCATCACCACCGATACCCGGGGCCGAGTCACGTTCCTGAACCCGATCGCGGAGTACCTGACCGGCTGGACCACCGATGCCGCCACCGGTGAACCGCTGACGCGAGTATTCAACATCCTCAACGAGATCACCCGCAAACCGGCGGTCAACCCGGTCGAGCGTTGCCTCAAGGAAGGTCGGATCGTCGGACTGGCCAACCACACCATGCTGCTGCGCAAGGACGGGCAGGAATTCGCGATCGAGGACTCGGCCGCGCCGATCCGCGACCGGGACGGCGAGATCGTGGGTGTGGTGCTGGTGTTCCATGACGTGACCCAGGCGCGCGAGCTGGCCAACCAGCTCAGCTGGCAGGCCACCCACGATGCCCTGACCGGGCTGCCCAACCGCCACGCCTTCGAGCAGCGCCTGGAACAGCTGGCGCGCTACCCGGAAAGCCAGAAGGGGCACGAAAACCATACCCTGCTGTACATCGACCTCGACCAGTTCAAGGTCGTGAACGATGTCGCCGGCCACGTCGCCGGGGATCAGATGATCCGCCAGGTCGGCGAACTGATGCTGGATCAGGTGCGCGAAACCGACCTGCTCGCCCGCCTTGGGGGCGACGAGTTCGGCATCATCCTCACGCACTGCGACATCGCCCACGCCGACCGCATCGCCAACGCCATCCATACGGTCCTGGACGAACTGCGCTTTGCCTGGGAAGACCGCGTGTTCCGCATCAGCGCCTCCATCGGCATCATCGAGTTCCAACCCGGCGAGCGCAGCATGAACCAGCTGCTCGCCGATGCCGACATCGCGGTCTACGCGGCCAAGAACGCCGGCCGACGGCGCTCGCATATCTTCCGCCCGGAGGACCAGGACCTGCAGCAGCACCGGCGCGAGATGGACTGGGCCACACAGATCTCCGACGCCGTCGAACAGGGGCGCCTGGTGCTGTTTGCCCAGATGATTCACCCACTGGCCGAGCCCGACTCCGGCGCACCGCCCGCGGGACTCTCCTTCGAGGTGCTCGTGCGCCTGCGGAGCCAGGACGACGAGTTGATCCCCCCCGGGGTCTTCCTGCCGGCCGCCGAACGCTTTGACCTGATCTCCATCGTCGACCGCTGGATCATCACCCGGACCTTCTCCATGGTGGCTGACCACATCCGCCTGCACGGCCCGGCGAGCATCGAGCATTGCGCGGTCAACCTCTCCGGCGCGACCCTGAGTGACGAGACCCTGCTGCCATTCATCCGCAACCAGCTGAGCCTGCACCAGCTGCCTGGCGAGATTTTCTGCTTCGAGGTCACCGAAACCGCGGCGATCTCCAACCTGCAGGCGGCAATGCGCTTCATCCGCGATTTGCGCGGCATGGGCTGTCGCTTCGCGCTGGACGACTTCGGCTCCGGGCTGTCGTCGTTCGCCTATCTGAAGACCCTGCCGGTGGACTACCTGAAGATCGACGGCAGCTTCGTGCGCAACATCGCCACCGACCCGGTCAACGATGCCCTGGTGGGCAATATCAACAACATCGGTCACCTGCTCGACAAGAAAACGATCGCCGAGTTTGCCGAAGACGAATCGACCATCGCCCGCCTGCGCGAGCTGAACGTGGACTTCGCCCAGGGCTACGGGCTGCACCGCCCGCAGCCCCTGGAGGAACTGTTTGCAATGCACAACCCACCGCGCTGACAGCGAGGCCTGCGAGACGCTCATCGGGCCCCTGTGCGGGGAACATGCATCAGTCAGGACGGTCTGTAGTTCTCCCGGCCACGGTTGCGACCGAGGGCCGCCATTGGCCATTCTGTACGGCTGAATACAAGTTCCGGAGCACACCGAATGACTATCCGCCCCCTGCGCGCGGGCCTGATCCCGGCCCTGTTTCTTCTCCTGCCCGGCCTGGCGCTGTCCCAGCAGGCCGATCCGCAGATGCAACAACAGATGCAGCAGCAGGAGCCGGAGACCACGATCCACCAGGACTGGGAGGTCGCCTGTATCGAGACGCCACAGGGCGAGCGTTGCCGGATGCAGCAGACGCTGGAGATCCAGGACGAGCAGGCGCAGGGGCTGTTCCTGCAGGCGACCGTACGCCGCGAGGGCGACCAGCACATCATCGAGATCCTGGTACCGCTGGGCGTCGACCTGCGCCCCGGCATCCGTATGCAGGTGGACGATGCGGGCGAAGAGATGGATGCGGGCTACGTGACCTGCGTGCAGCAGGGCTGCGTCGCCGGGCGCGAACTGAACAGCGAACAGATGAGCGCGCTGCGCGGCGGACAGGCCCTGACCGTCGCCTTCCGTGCCCTGCACCAGGAACAGCCGTTCGTGTTTGACGTATCCCTGATGGGCTTCACTGACGCCAGCAACCAGCTGCAATAACCGGCGGCGTCACCAGCGACCCCACCCAGCGATCACGCGATGGCGCGCGCCTCGGTCCCGTACCATGCCGGCCGCAGATTTGCCGGTCGCGGCCGGTCGCGGGCACGGCGGGCACTGGCCACCGCCGCGGCCGCCGCACTGCTCTGGTGGGTCCTGGCCGGCAGCGCCGCCCTGCTGGAACCCCTGGCCCTGCTCGCAATCGTCCTGGCCGCGGTCGCGAGCCTGCTGCTGCCGGCCGGACGGCCGCTGCCGTTGCGACCCGCCGCGCTTCCGGGCCTGCTGGGGTTCTTCCTGCGCAGCTCGTTCCTCGGCGGGCTGGACGTCGCCCGCCGCGCCCTGGACCCGCGCCTGCCGATCCAGCCGGACTTCCTGACCTACCGCACGGAACTGGCTCACGGCCCGCCCCTGACCCTGTTCATGGCGGTCGTCAGTCTGCTGCCCGGCACGCTCAGCGTACGCCTGGAGGGGCGCCTGCTGACCCTGCATGTGCTGGACCGTGACGCCGATACACGGGCGGCACTGATCGCCCTGGAACAACGAATCCGCAAGGCATTCCACGACCCGCGTGACCGCCGCGCCAGTGACGACGGAGCCGCTCCATGAGCCTCTTCTATTTGGCCGCCGCCCTGTTCCTGCTCGGCACCATACTGCTCGGACTGGTCCGCGTGCTGCGCGGTCCGGGTTCCGGCGACCGCATGCTGGCCGCACAACTGTTCGGCACCACCGGGGTCACGATCCTGCTGCTCCTGTCGCTGGCACTGGAGGAATCCGCCCTGGTGGACGTGGCACTGGTCTTCGCCCTGCTGGCCGTCGTGGCCGCAGTGGCCTTCGTCCGCCAGCACGGCCTGCCGGAACCACCGGATACCCCGATCCACCGCCAGCCGCCGGACACCCCCGGCCCCGAGAGGCGCCACGATGATCGCTAACGCACTGACCGTGATCCTGATCCTCGCCGGACTGGTGTTCTTCGCGGCCGGCACCGCCGGGCTGCTGCGTTTTCCCGATGTCTATTCGCGCCTGCACGCCCTGACCAAGGCCGACAACGTCGGGCTCGGGCTGGTGATACTCGGACTGATGTTCCAGGCCGGCGGACCGGCGGACATCCTGAAGCTGCTGCTGATCTGGGTGCTGGTACTGGCGGCGGGGACCACGGCCGCGCACATGGTCGCGCAACGCACCTGGACCCACGGGGAGTTCGAGTCGGACCGATGAACGCCCTGCTGGTCCTCTTCGATCTGGTCCTGCTGGCCGGCATCGTCGGGGTGGCCTGGCGCTGCCTGGCGAGCACCGACCTGTTCCGGGCCGTCGTGCTGTTCATCACCTTCGGGCTGCTGCTCGCGCTGGCCTGGGTGCGGCTGGAGGCGCCGGACATCGCGCTGGCCGAGGCGGCCATCGGCGCCGGCATCACCGGCGCCCTGCTGCTGGTGACGCTGGAGCGCCTGCGCAGCATCATGGCCGAGCGCCACAGCGGGCGGCCGCATACGCCACCGCCCGACCCCACCGGGCCCCATGCCCTGCTGCGCGCCCTGCATGACCCGCCGCCCGAACGTCGGACCTTCCTCCCCGCGCTGACCTTTGCCCTGGTGGTCGGCGGCCTGCTGGTGACCGCGCTGTGGCACCAGCCGCAGTCCGTCGGTCTGGAGCCGGTGGTGGACGCGCACATGGACGTCTCCGGGGTCGATCACCCGATCACCGCGGTGCTGCTGAACTTCCGCGCGTACGACACCTTCCTGGAACTGGCGATCGTGCTGATCGCGCTGCTGGGCGCGTGGTCACTGGGGCGGCACGACCTGATCCCGGCCCGCCCGGCCCCGGGGCCGATCCTGCCCGGCACGTTGCGGCTGCTGGTCCCGGTCGCGGTCGTCACCGGGGTGTACGTGCTGTGGGCCGGGAGTCACGCCCCCGGCGGGGCCTTCCAGGCCGGGGCCATCCTCGGCGCGGCCGGCATCCTGCTGGTCCTGGCACGGCCGCGCAAGCTGCCGATGGCGCCGGGCGGGCCGCTGCGCCTGGGCATCTCCGCCGGGGTCGCCCTGTTCCTGCTGGTGGGGCTGTACGGCCTTGCCGCCGGGCATGGCTTCCTCGGCTACGCGGAGGCCTGGGCCTATCCCCTGATCATCCTGATCGAGGTCGCGGCGACGCTCTCCATCGCCCTGACCCTGGTGGCCCTGTTCGTGGCCGGACGTCCGGCCGGGGACGACGCATGAACGGACTGGCCGAAACACTGGCTCAGACGCTGGCCCCGGGCCTGCTGTACCCCACCGGGGGAGCGATCCTGTTCGCCCTGGGCCTGTACGGGCTGATCCGCCGCCACCATCTGGTGCTGCGCATCCTGGCCCTGAACATCATGGGCTCGGCCGTATTCATGGTGCTGCTGGGTGTGGCGGCCCGTGGCGAGGGCCCACCGGACCCGGTGGCCCAGGCGCTGACCCTGACCGGCATTGTGGTCGCGGTCAGCACAACCGCCTTCGCCCTGGCCCTGGTGGTGCATCTGACGCGCCTGACCGGCCACGCGGTGATGCTGCCCGGGCCGCCCGATGACGACGCCCCGGTGGAGGACATCTCGCGCGAGGAACACCACGCCGACGGCGGCCCGGCCGATCGCGCCTCCAGCGAGGACCGGCCCGCATGAGCCCGCCAGGCGCGGAATGGCTCCCGGCGGGAGTCGCCGGGCTGGTGGGGCTGTCGCTGGCCGTGGCGATCCTGGCGACGGCCTGGCCGCGCCAGGCCCATCGTGTCGGCCTGCTGGGGGCGCTCGCGGTCACGGCCTGGGTGCTTGGTCTGAGCGCGCTGTTCCTGAACGCCGGGCCGGATCCGGAGGCCGCGGCCACGCGGGTGGCACTGGGGGGCTGGGAGGCCCCGCTGGGCCTGATGCTGCAGCTGGACGGGCTGTCCATGACCCTGCTGGTGCTCACTGCCGTGGTGGGGCTGGCGACCAGCCTCTACAGCCTGGGCTATGTGCATGATCGCATCGAGCGGCGCCAGTTCTGGCCGCTCTGGCTGTGGCTGTGGGCCGGGCTCAACATGCTGTTTCTCTCCGGCGATGCCTTCAACCTGTACATCACCCTGGAGGTGGTGTCGCTCGCGGCGGTCGCCCTGGTGGCCTTCACCGGCACGGCCGCCGCGGTCTCCGGCGCGGTGCGCTACCTGCTGGTCAACATCCTCGGCTCGCTCAGCTTCCTGATGGGCGTGGTTCTGCTGTTCGGGGAACACGGGGTACTCGATCTGGTGCTGCTGGAGGCCCGTACCGAAGCGGGCCCGACGGAACGCATGGCGGCGGTGCTGATGACCGCGGGCCTGATGCTCAAGGCCGCCCTGTTCCCGCTGCATGTCTGGCTGGCGCCGGCCCATGGGTCAGCCCCGGCACCGGTCAGTGCGGTCCTCTCCGGGCTGGTGGTAACAGGCTCGTTCTACCTGATCCTGCGGCTTTGGATGGGAGTGTTTGCCCCACTGACGACCCCGGCCTTCGGCATCCTGGTCGGACTGCTCGGGGTGGGGGCGCTGGTCTGGGGCTCGCTGCAGGCGCTGCGCGCGGGGCGGCTCAAATCCATCGTGGCCTATTCCACGGTCGCCCAGTTCGGCTATCTGCTGGTCGCCTTCCCCTTGATGCTGGTGGACCCGGGCGCCTGGCGGGTGGTGGTGTTCTTCGCGGTGGTCCATGCCCTGGCCAAGGCGTCGGTGTTCCTGGCCGCGGGCACCCTGCAGCACGCCGCCGGGCATGACCGCCTGGCCGAGCTGGGCGCGGTACTCCGGGCCCGGCCGCGCACGGTGTTCGCCCTGGGGCTGGCCGGGGTCAGCCTGATGGGGCTGCCGTTCACCGGCGGCTTCATCGCCAAGTACCTGCTGCTGGAGGCGGGCCTGGGCACGGTCCTGGCCGGCAGTCTGATCGGGGTGCTGTGGGTCCTGGCGATCGCCGGCGGCGGGCTGCTGGCGGCGGCCTACGTGCTGCGCATGGTGGCCCCGGCGTTTCACCGCGGCCGCCGCGACGCCGGCGAGGCAGTGTCGCCGTGGATGGACTGGGTCCCGCTGGCTCTGGCCACGGTCGCGGCGCTGGCCGGGCTGGCCGGCGTGCTGACCCTGAACACCCTTGCCCTGACCCCGGGGGCCCCATGATGGACGGTGGCTGGCTGCTGCTCGCGATCCTGTTCAGCTCGCTGGGACCGGGCATCGCGATCTTTTTCCTGCCCGAGCATCGCCAGGGCCTGCGCACCGCCTTGAACCTGGGGGGCGCCGGCACCAAGCTGGCGCTGGTCGCGTACCTGCTGGCCGGGGTGCTGCGCGGCGACGAATACCGCTTCAGCCTGCCGCTGATGCCGGGCATCGACCTGGTGCTCGCGGCCGATGCGCTGTCACTGCTGTTTGCCAGTCTTTCGGCCGTGCTGTGGTTCGTAACCACGATCTACGCCATCGGCTACCTCGAGGGCTCGCCGCGGCGCAGCCGCTTTTTCGGGTTCTTCTCGCTGTGCGTCAGCGCGACGGTAGGGATCGCCCTGTCCGGCAATCTGATCACCTTCCTGATCTTCTACGAGATCCTGACCCTGGCGACCTGGCCCCTGGTGGTCCACCGCGGCACGCCGGCGGCCCTGCGGGCCGGGCGCCTCTATCTCGGCTACACCCTGACCAGCGGGCTGGTGCTGTTCACGGCCATCGTCTGGCTCACACTGCTGGCCGGGGCCGAGGGCTTTACCCCGGGCGGCTACCTCGAAGGCCTCGCGGAGACTCACGCGGTGACGCTGCAGGTCCTGTTCGTGCTGCTGATGGTCGGCTTCGGGGTGAAGGCCGCGCTGGTGCCGCTGCACTCCTGGCTGCCCATCGCCATGGTCGCGCCGGCGCCGGTCAGCGCGCTGCTGCACGCGGTGGCGGTGGTCAAGGCCGGGGCCTTCGGCATCATCCGCGTGGTCAACGATGTCTACGGGGCGGAACTGGCGATCGAGCTGGGCCTGACGGCCGGGCTGCTGGTGATCGCCGCGGTCACCATCGTCTATGGCTCCATTCAGGCCCTGCGTACCGACGACCTGAAGCAGCGCCTGGCATTCTCCACCGTGAGTCAGGTCTCCTACATCATTCTGGGCGTCGCGCTGGCCGGGCCCCTGGGGGTCATCGGCGGGCTGGTACACCTGGTACACCAGGGCATTACCAAGATCACACTGTTCTTCTGCGCCGGCAATTTCGCCGAGACCCTGGGCATCCATCGCATCAGCGAGCTCGACGGCGTGGGCCGGCGCATGCCGCTGACCATGCTGGCGTTTACCGCGGGCGCGCTGGGCATGATCGGCCTGCCGCCCCTGGCCGGTTTCGTGACCAAGTGGCACCTGGGGCTGGGGGCGCTGGAGGCCGGCATGCCCTGGATCCTCGGAGTGCTGGTCCTGTCGAGCCTGCTGAACGCGGCCTATTTCCTGCCCCCGGTGATCCGGGGCTGGCTGGGCGAGCGCCGCGAGCCGTGGCATGAACCCCTGCAGGCCCATGCCGGCCCGACCCGCTTCGAGACCCACTGGATGCTGCTGTTCCCGGTGGTCTTTACCGCCGCGCTGGGGCTCCTGGTCGGGCTGTTTGCCGGGCTGGGGCTGAGCCCGCTCGGCTGGGTCAGCCTGATCGTCCAGCGTGACTATGCGCTGCCGGAGTTCGGGCTGTGAGCGGGGCCGCGCTGCTGGCCGTCCCGCTCGTGCCGCTGCTGCTGGCGGTGTTCATTGGCCTGCGTCCGGGGCGGGCGCGGCTGAACCGCCTGGTGCCCTGGGCGGCGCTCCCCGGCCTGGCGCTGGCCGCCCTGGCCCCGCCCGGGCTGGAGGCGACCCTCTCCGGCCTGCTGATGGGCACCCACCTGGCGGTCGACCCGACCGGCCGGGCCTTCCTGGGCCTGACCGCGGGCCTGTGGCTGGCCGCCGGGCTGTTCGCGCTCTCCGATCGGCGCGACGATCCCCGGCGGCATCGCTTCTATGTGTTCTGGTTGCTGGCCCTGGCCGGCAACCTGGGCCTGATCCTGGCGCAGGACGCGATCGCCTTCTATCTGTTCTTTTCCCTGATGAGCCTGTCGGCCTACGGACTGGTGATCCATTCCGGCAAGCCGGAGGCCTGGCGGGCCGGACGGGTGTATCTGATCCTCGCGGTACTGGGCGAGGTGTTGCTGTTCGCGGGTCTGGTACTGGCTGTCCATGCGGCGGGGCAGTCCAGCCTGGCGGCCGTGGCCGCGGCGCGCCCCGAGGGCTGGGCATTGGTCCTACTGGTCCTGGGGCTCGGCATCAAGGCCGGCATGCTGCCGCTGCATTTCTGGCTGCCGCTGGCCCACCCGGCCGCGCCGGTACCCGCGAGCGCCGTGCTGTCCGGGGCGATGATCAAGGCCGGCCTGCTGGGCTGGATGCGCCTGCTGCCAATCGACGCCGCCGGCCACGCCGTGCTGGGCGAGGCGCTGGTCCTGCTGGGCCTGGCGGCGGCCTTCCTCGGCGTACTGGTCGGGGTGCTGCAGGTACGGCCGAAGACCCTGCTCGCCTACTCCAGCATCTCGCAGATGGGGCTGATGACCACGGGTATCGGCCTGGCCCTGCTCCTGCCCGAGGCGCGCGGCTGGCTGCTGGCAGCGGTCACGCTGTACGCCGTGCATCATGGTCTGGCCAAGGGGGCGTTGTTCCTGACCGCCGGCATGCAGCGGCAGTGGCCGGTCACCCGCCCGGCGCGGACCGCCTTTGCACTGTTCACGCTGTTGCCGGCGCTGGCCCTGGCGGGCCTGCCCTTCACCAGTGGCGCGCTGGCCAAGAACGCGTTGAAGGAGCCGCTGGCGGCGGAGGCCCTGTCGGGCTGGCTGGCCCATACCGAGTGGCTGCTGACCCTCGCGGCGGCCGGCACCACGGTGCTGCTACTGCGCTTCCTGTGGCGCTGGCGGGCGGATCTCGAGACCGCGGCCGACGGCCTCGACCGACCGCGCTGGTGGGCCTGGGGCGGCCTTTCGCTGATGGCACTCCTGCTCCCGCTCGCAACCTTGCTGGCCGGCCCCACGGCCCTGCCCCTGAGCCTCCATGACCTGTACGGCTCGTCCCTGCTGTGGCCGGTCATGCTGGGGCTGGGCCTAGCCCTTCTGGCCTGGCGCGGGGTTCGCGACCGCGAGACCCCGCGCGTGCCGGAGGGGGATCTGGCCGTGCTGGCCGAGGCCGCCTGGGACGGCGCCCGCCGCACTCGACGCCGCCTGGCATTGCCGGGGCCCTGGCCACCCCGGATACCGGCCCGCATGCGTGCGCTGCGCCTGGGCGCGCGCCGTCGCCTGGAGGCCGCCGAGCGCATGTTGACCCGCTGGGAGACCATCGGGCTGCTGTTTTCCGCAGCGATGCTCGGGCTCTACCTGACGCTGCTCGCCGGATAAGGCCGCCCTCGAGCGAGGCAGAAAAAGGCCGGCCCGGGACTGCCCCGGGCCGGCCTTCAGGCGCCGTTCCTATTGCGGGCTGGAGCTCAGTTCTGATCGATGAAGTCCGCGGTGAAGTCGGCCACGTCGTCCGCGAAGAAGTCACGGAAGAAGTGCCCCGCGCCGTCCACGGTCATCAGGGTGATGTCACCGCTGTCCTTCACCGCCTCGACCTTCTCCGGCAGGTCCGGCACCACGTCGTCCTCGGAACCCGTGATCACCAGCGTCGGGATCTGCATCCCGCGGATCACCGTCGGGGTGTCGTTCTGGCGGGTCGGCTCGTAGTAGCCGAGGAAAGCGCGCGGGGTCACGTCCAGCTCCTCGCAGTAGAGGAAACGCACGTCCTCCATCAGGGTCTCTTCCTGACCCATGCGCTGGAGTTCACGGGCCTGATCCAGGAGTACCTGCAACGGCATACCGCTTTGTTCCTCGTACTCGCTCGCAGCCTCGTCCTCGTCGAAGGTGGACGCGGCCACCAGCACCAGGGCGCGGATGCCGTCCGGGTCATGCTCGGTCAGGTAGCGGGCCACCTGGTTGCCACCGCGCGAGTGGCCAAACAGGGTGACCGGGCCATAGCCCTCGTCCTGCAGCCATTGATGCCACAGGCTCAACTCCTGCAGGTGATCATCGACGCCGTGACGCACCGGCGCATCGCATTCGAACATGCCCTCGCGTGCGTCGATGCCGTAGCTCAGATTGACGGACAGGGTATTCAGACCATGGTCCGCCAGCAGATCCTGCACCGCGGCCATCACCTCCATGCGCCCGTGCGCCAGGGTGCCGTGCAGCATCAAGACCACCCCGTCGGAGGGGCTCGCCCCCATGCCTTCCTTCATGTGGCCGATCAGGGTTCGGTCATCGTGTTCCAGCGTAACCTTCTCCGCGGCCATCACGGTCGACGTCGCGACCAAACCGGCCACCGTCAGGGCGGCCGTGGCAATCCAGCGAGACATGGGAACCTCCTGTTGTTGAGTCGTCCGGAAATAGACTCGTTCGCGCCGGGAAAATTCCACCCCGGCTGAGCGCCATGGCCTGACAGCGCGGGCCGCGCCGGCGCATGATAAGCAGGTCCGGATCCACTGGGTGATACATCTCCGGGAGACCCATGAGCGATCGCGACCCGTCACGCGACTGGCATGCCCTGAAGACCGACGAAGTGCTCCGGCGTCTGGAGACGGACGCGCACGGACTCGCCTCGTCCGCCGCGGAACAGCGGCTGCAGGATGTCGGCCCCAACCGCCTGCCGGAGGCCGCGCGCACCGGCCCCGTCCGGCGCTTCCTGCTGCAGTTCCACAATGTGCTGATCTACGTGCTGATCGCCGCGGCGGTGGGTACCGCGTTCCTTGGTCACTGGCTGGATACCGGCGTCATCCTGGGGGTGGTGCTGATCAACGCCATCATCGGCTTCATCCAGGAGGGCAAGGCGGAGAAGGCGCTGGACGCGATCCGCGGGATGCTCTCGCCCCGCGCCCAGGTCCTGCGTGACGGCCAGCGCCACAGTATTCCCGCAGAGACGCTGGTCCCCGGCGACATCGTGTATCTGCAAGCCGGGGACCGCGTCCCGGCGGACCTGCGCCTGACCGGGGCGCACAACATGCGCATCGACGAGGCCGCGCTGACCGGCGAGTCGGTCGCCAGCGACAAGCAGAGCGAGCCGGTGGCGGCCGCATCCGACCTTGGCGATCGCCGTTCGATGGCCTATTCCGGCACGCTGGTGGCCTTTGGCCAGGGGCGCGGGGTCGTGGTCGGCACCGGGGCCGATACCGAGATCGGCCGCATCTCCACCCTGATCGGCGAGGTGGAGACCCTGACCACCCCGCTGCTGCGCCAGATCGCCCAGTTCGGCCGCTGGCTGTCGGTGGCCATCGGCGTCCTGGCGACGGCGACCTTCGCCTTCGGCTACTGGGTGCGCGACTACGACCTGGTGGAGACCTTCCTCGCCGCGGTCAGCCTGGCGGTGGCGGCGATCCCCGAGGGCCTGCCGGCGATCATGACCATCACCCTGGCGATCGGGGTGCAGCGCATGGCCGCGCGCCACGCGATCATCCGCCGCCTGCCGGCGGTCGAGACCCTGGGCTCCGTCACCACCATCTGCTCGGACAAGACCGGCACCCTCACCCGCAACGAGATGACGCTGAAGAGCATCATCACCACACAGGCGGAGTACGAGCTGGGCGGGGTCGGCTACGAGCCGCACGGCGGCATTACCCGCGATGGCCAGGAGGCGGACCCGGAGGACGATCCCCTGCTGGCCGAGGTCCTGCGCGGCCTCCTGCTGTGCAACGATGCCGAGGTCTATCTGAAGGACGACCAGTGGACCATGGAGGGCGACCCGACCGAGGGGGCCCTGATCGTCGCCGCGATGAAGGGCGGGCTGGATCCGAAGGCGATCAACGAGCGCTTCGTGCGGGACGACGTGATCCCATTCGAGTCGTCCTACAAGTTCATGGCTACCCTGCACCATGACCATGAAGGCGGGGCCTTCGTCTTTCTCAAGGGGGCCCCGGAACGCGTGCTGGCCGTATGCAGCCAGCAGCGCACCGCCGATGGCGAGGCGCCCCTGGACGCGGAGCACTGGCAGCAATGGATGGACGGCGTCGCCGCGCGCGGCCAGCGCCTGCTCGCCCTGGCCACCCGGCGCATGGAGGATCACCGCCAGGAACTGGAGTTCTCCGACATCGAGGATGGCGGGCTCACCCTGGTGGCGGTCTGCGGGATCATCGACCCGCCACGCGAGGAGGCGATCGAGGCGGTGGCCCACTGCCAGGAGGCCGGCATCCGCGTGAAGATGATCACCGGCGATCACGGCGTGACCGCGCGCGCGATCGCCGACGAGCTGGGCATCAGCACCGAGGGCGGCGTGGTGGTCGGCCACGAGCTGGAAGGCGCCAGCGACGCGGAGCTCGCAGAGCAAGTCCGGCATGTGGACGTGTTCGCCCGCGCCACGCCGGAGCACAAGCTGCGCCTGGTGCGCGCAATCCAGAGCCACGGCGACGTGGTCGCGATGACCGGCGACGGTGTCAACGATGCCCCCGCCCTCAAGCGCGCCGATGTCGGCGTGGCCATGGGCGTGAAGGGCACCGAGGCCGCGCGCGAGGCCTCCGAGATGGTGCTGGCCGACGACAACTTCGCCTCCATCGCCAACGCGGTGGAGGAAGGCCGCACCGTCTACGACAACCTGAAGAAGGCGATCCTGTTCCTGCTGCCCACCAACGGCGGCCAGGCCTTCACCATCGTCGCCGCGATCCTCCTCGGGCTCACCCTGCCGCTGACGCCGGTGCAGGTGCTGTGGGTCAACATGGTCACCGCGGTCACCCTGGCCCTGGCACTGGCCTTCGAGCCCACCGAACCCGGCACCATGCAGCGCCCGCCGCGGCCGCCCAACACGCCGCTGCTCTCCGGCTTCCTGCTCTGGCGCATCGGCTTCGTCTCCGCGCTGCTGGTCGCCGGCACCTTCGGCCACTTCCTGTGGCTGGAGCAGCAGGGCGTGGCGGAGGAATTCGCGCGCACCGTGGCCATCAACACCCTGGTCATGGGCCAGCTGTTCTTCCTGTTCAACAGCCGCTACATCCTGGAGCCGGCGCTGAACCGGGCGGGCCTGTTCGGCAGCCGCCCCGTGCTGATCGCGGTTGGCGTGCTGATCGTGCTGCAGGGCCTGTTCACCTACGCCCCGCCGCTGCAGTTGCTGTTCGGCACCACCGCCATCGGGCCGGAGGAATGGCTGCGCATCCTCGCCTTCGGCCTGATCCTGTTCACCCTGGTCGAACTCGAAAAGACACTACTGCGCCGGCGCGGTTTCAACCCCCACCAGTAGGGAACGCCCGGGAGGCTGCCCATGGCCGCAACAGACACGCCCGTAACTCGATACCCCGCCCCCAACGCCAGCGTTCATACGCCCCCTGCGCTGCACCCGATCGGGGCCGCACTGGGCCCCCTGTGCGCGCTCGCCCTTGCCCTGTGGGGGCCAGCGGCCCTGGCGGGAGACGCACCCGAATCCCGGGTCGCCTGGGAGGAGCCGGTCGAGGTCGCGCGCGGCGAGGCCTTCCGCGGCCCCTGGCGCATGAACGCCTCGGATTTTCGCTATGTCGACGATGCCTCGGTGGCGATCAATGACCATGGCGACGCGCTGGTCGTCTGGGCCGACCAGGCGCAGCAGGCCCTGTTCCTGCAGCGCTACGACCGCGACGGCCGGGCGGTCTTCGAGCGACCGACCCGGATCAGTGGTGAGCCGGGCACCTTTTCCTGGCTGCCGCGGATCGCGGTCGAACCGACGCCGGACGACGCCGACGTCTTCGACGTGCACCTGCTGTGGCAGGAGATCCTGTTTACCGGCGGCGACCACGGCGGCGAGATCCTGTACGCCCGCTCCCGCGACGGGGGGCGCTCGTTCGAGGAGCACCAGAACCTGTCCCGTTCGCGCGACGGCGCCGGCAAGGGCCGCATCACCGCACAGCGCTGGGACAACGGCAGCCTGGACCTGCTGCTGACGACCGCCGGCGAGGTGGTCGCGGCCTGGACCGAGTACCAGGGTCCGCTGCGTGTCACCTATTCCGCGGATCATGGCGCCTCCTTCGCCGAACCCGTGACCGTCAACCCGGACCCCGCGGTGCCGGCCCGCGCCCCGACCCTGGCACAGGCGCCATCCGGTCGCGTGCTGCTGGCCTGGTCGGAGGGTGACAGTCCGTACGCAGACATCCGGATCGCCCACTCGAACAACCTGGACGCCGGCTTTTCCGAACCGGCCACCGCGCTGGAGCACCCGGGCCATGCCGACGCCCCGACGCTGGTGGTGGACGCGGAGGGCGTTGTTCACCTGGCCTTCGGGGCGATCCCGGCCAACGACCTGGAGGATTACCGGCAGCCCCATTTCCGCCGCGTGCACGTCAGTCGCGCAGACGCCGACACCCTGGACTTTGCACCGCCCACCCGGATCGACGCGGATCAGTGGCCTGGCGGCTTCCCGACTCTGGCCCGGGACGACCGGCGTCTGTATCTGGTCTGGCAGCGCTATCCCCACCCGACCGATCGGCCCTGGGGCCTGGCATTCACCCACGCGCCGCTGAAGTCCGCGCGGTTCGGACCCGTCGAGGCGGTCCCGGGCACGCTCGACACCCCCTACAGCGGGGGCCTGCAGGGGCAGTTGAAGCGACGCATGGCGGTCAACCGCCACGGGGCTATCGCCATTGCTCAGAGCCGCTTCATCCCGGCAAGCCACAGCGACATCCTGCTGATCCGCGGCCAGATCGAGGAGGACGGATGCCATCCGAACCCTTCTCGCTGATGATCCACGGCGGCGCCGGGCAGATCCGCGAGGCCGGGGATCCACAGACCGCCGGCCGCTACCACGCCGCGCTGCACGCGGTACTGGAGGCCGGTCGCGAGCGGCTGGCGCGGGGCGATACCGCCCTGGATACCGTGGAGTACTGCGCGGCGCGGCTCGAGGACAACCCGCTGTTCAACGCCGGCACCGGGGCCGCCCTGACCCGGGACGGGAGCGTGGAACTGGATGCCGCGATCATGGATGGCGCGGCTCTCGCTGCGGGGGCCGTCGCCGCGGTTCGCGGCATTGCCAACCCGATCCGCCTGGCGCGGGCGATCCTCGACGACGGGGAACATGTGCTGCTGGTCGCGGACGGCGCCGCCAGCTTCGCCCGCGAGATCGGGATGCCGCAGGTGGACGAGGAGACCCTGATCACCCCGCAGCGGCGGGAACAGCTGGAGCGCGCCCTGTGCCAGGGCCGAGTCACACTGGATCATGACGAACCCACGCCCGGGACTATCGGCGCGGTCGCGCGCGATCGCCACGGCCATCTGGCCGCGGCAACCTCCACCGGCGGGATGACCGGCCAGCGCCCCGGTCGTGTCGGGGACTCGCCGATCCCGGGTGCCGGCGTCTATGCGGACGATCACAGCGCCGCCATCTCCGCGACCGGGCATGGCGAGCATTTCCTGCGCAGTGTGTTTGCCCGGGAACTGGCCGACCGTGTCGAATATCTTGGACTGAGCGCCGCCGAGGCCCTGAACGCGAGCCTGCAGCGCCTGCGGGAGCGGCTCGCGGGCTACGGCGGGGCCATCGTGATCGACCGCAACGGGCGCTGCGCGGCCGGCACCACCACCCCGCGCATGCTCCACGGCTGGATCGAACACGCGGGCCCGAGCCGGACCCGCATCGAACCGCCGGCCCGTTGACCGGGCCACGCCAGCGACCGCGGAATCACCCGACGCGCGGGTCGTGAAACGGCACTCAGTCTCACGCCCCGCGGGGTTCAACCCTGCGCCGCAGTGGCGTTCCAGCGCCGCCCCATGCGGCTGCCCAGCCACACCCCCGCGATCCACAACACCAGGGACACGGCCACATAAAGCCCGGCGCGGCCTGCAGCACCCGACTGCATCAGCCACAGGCTCTCGAGACTGAACACCGAGAAGGTCGTGAAACCGCCGCAGACACCGGCCAGCATGAAATGACGAAACACCGGGTCGGCCGGGCGGCAGCCGCCCGGCGCGCTGATCACCGCATACAGCCCGATCAGCCACGACCCGGCCACGTTCACGGCCAGCGTGTCCCAGGGAAAGCCGGTTCCGGCCAGGTGCAGCCCGGTCCAGGAGACGCCGTAGCGCGCCATGCTGCCGAGCGCGGCCCCCAGCACCACGAACAGCGAGAGCCGCAGCGAATACCCGGTCACGCCGCACCCCCTGCCAGGCGGCCCAGCGCGTGCCCGATGGCCACCAGCGCGAGCCCCCCGCCCAGGGTCAGCACGACGTAGACCAGCGCCTGGCGCAGCCCGTCCTGCTCCGCGACCCCGACCACCTGCAGGCTGAACGAGGAGACCGTGGTGAAGCTGCCGAGCCCACCCACCACCAGCAACAGCCAGAGCCAGGAGGTCCACGCTGGCCCCGAGGCCCAGCCCAGCGCCAGCCCGATCAGCAGCGCACCGGAGGCATTCACCGCCAGCGTTCCCCACGGGAAGCGGCCGCCCCCGGTGCGGTTGTCGATCCACTGCGACAGCCAGAAGCGCGCCAGCCCCCCCAGCGCACCCCCGGCTCCCACCAGCAACAGGCCCTCCCACCACGCCATCATGGCGCCATTGTCAGCGGCACCGGCCAGGCTGTCGAGCGCCCTGGCCGGCCAGCGCGCGGGCGGGCGTCGAAATCCTCCGGCATTCGGGCTTCACCCTCGTCGGAATGGTAAAGTGCGGACCCAGCGCGGGTCGTCAGTGGCCCGCCCCTCATTCAAACCGCTTAGGTCGCAGGAGCATCATGGCGCAGTACATCTTTACGATGAACGGCGTGGGCAAGATCGTCCCGCCGAAGAAGTACATCCTCAAGGACATCAACCTGAACTTCTTCCCGGGCGCCAAGATCGGCGTGCTGGGCTACAACGGTGCGGGGAAATCCACCCTGTTGCGCATCATGGCGGGCGTGGACACCGAGATCGTCGGCGAGGCGCGGCCGCAGCCGGGCATCAACATTGGCTACCTGCCACAGGAGCCGCAGCTCGACGAGAGCAAGGACGTGCGCGGCAATGTCGAAGAGGCCGTGGCCCCGATCAAGGAGGCGCTGGCCGAGCTGGATCAGGTGTATGCGGCCTATGCCGAGGCGGATGCGGACTTCGATGCCCTGGCCGCCAAGCAGGGCGAGCTGGAGGCAAAGATCGAGGCCGCCGATGGCCACAACCTCGAGCGCAAGCTGGAGGTCGCCGCGGACGCCCTGCGCCTGCCGCCGTGGGATGCCGACGTGAAGACCCTGTCCGGGGGTGAACGCCGCCGCGTGGCCCTGTGCCGCCTGCTGCTGTCCAGCCCGGACATGCTGATCCTCGACGAGCCGACCAACCACCTGGACGCCGAATCCGTGGCCTGGCTGGAGCGCTTCCTGCAGGAGTTCCAGGGCACCGTGGTCGCGGTCACCCATGACCGTTACTTCCTCGACAACGTCGCCGGCTGGATCCTCGAGCTGGACCGCGGCCAGGGCATCCCGTTCCAGGGCAACTACTCGCAGTGGCTGGAACAGAAGGAAAAGCGCCTGAAGCAGGAGGAAAAGGCCGAGGCCGCCCGCGTGAAGGCGATGGAGTCCGAGCTCGAGTGGGTGCGCTCCAACCCGAAGGGCCGCGGCGCCAAGAGCAAGGCGCGCCTGAAGCGCTTCGAGGAGATCGCCTCGACCGACTACCAGAAGCGCTCCGAAACCAAGGAGATCTACATCCCGCCGGGCCCGCGCCTGGGCGACAAGGTGCTGGAGGTGGAGAACCTGTCCAAGCACTTTGGCGACCGTGTGCTCTACCAGGGCCTGTCGTTCTCCGTGCCGCGCGGCGCGCTGATCGGTGTAATCGGCCCGAACGGCGTCGGCAAGACCACCCTGTTCCGCATGATTGCCGGGCAGGACCAGCCGGACGACGGCTCGATCGAGCTGGGCGAGACCGTGCAGCTGGCCTACGTGGACCAAAGCCGCGACGCGCTACAGGACGAGAAGACCGTCTGGGAGGAGATCTCCAACGGCCAGGACATCATCCAGGTCGGCAACTTCCAGATGCCGTCACGCGCCTACGTCGGCCGCTTCAACTTCAAGGGCACCGACCAGCAGAAACGCATGAAGGAACTCTCAGGCGGGGAACGCAACCGCGTGCACCTGGCCAAGCTGCTGCAAAGCGGCGGCAACTTCCTGCTGCTCGACGAACCGACGAACGATCTGGACGTCGAGACCCTGCGCGCGCTGGAAGAGGCCCTGCTGGACTTCCCCGGCTCCGCGATCGTGATCTCGCATGACCGCTGGTTCCTGGACCGCATCGCCACCCACATCCTCGCGTTCGAGGAGGACGGCAACGTGGTGTTCTTCGACGGCAACTACCAGGAATACGAGGAAGACCGCCACAAGCGCCTCGGTGCCGAGGCCGACCAGCCCCACCGGGTCAAATACAAGCGACTCGCCTCCTGACCTCCCCCCCGAAGGCCCGGCACCCGCCGGGCCTTCGTCTTTCCGCTCCCGGAACATTGGCCATATGGCCATCGCCAATCCCTGCTGCATCGGGCCGGCCTGCGCCGAGGCTACGGGCGAATCGGCCGGGTCTGCTCCAGGAATGCCTCCGTAAAGCCTTCCAGCTCTGCATCTTCGATCAGCCCTTCGCGCCGCATGCACAGGAACTGATCCAGCGCCTTCGAGCGGGCATGGCCATCGAAGATGAATGCAAGCCGCTCGTTCGCTTCGTTCAACTGCTGATAGAGATCCAGAAAGCGTTCGTGATTCGAGCGGTCTTCCTGTTCCATTGCCGCCCGGCAATCGGCCAGGGCGCGCTCGCAGTAGCGATCCAGCGCGGTTTTCTTCAACTGGCTGAACCGTTTCCAGTCCGATTCCTTGATCATCCCGGAGGCCTCCTGAAATTCGACACGTCAGGGAGTCAGGCGGATGCACGCCCAACAGCTGGGAAATCATGCAGCGGCCGCAGCCGCTCCGCCAACCTTATCGGCGATCGCAGCTGGCGGTCAGGCGCCCGTCCACTGGCTCGGCGGTCATCCCGGTATCGACGAACCGGCCTTCGGCATACAGTTCACCGCCATCAATCCGGATCAGCGGCTCCGACGCACCGCCGGCGACGCTGATCCACTGCCCGCCCATGCGCGTCCGATTGGCCTCCAGCACCTCGCCCCCCGCACGAAAATCGCCAAACTGGGCCGAAATCGAATGCGTCAGCATCCCGGCGACCTCGTTGCGCGAGGCGAACACCCGCAGCGGGCCGCGGTCAGTATCGGCGCGCGCCACCAGCGTCTGGTAGCGATCATCCGCATCACCGGAGAAATCGCAGACCTCCATCTCCAGCACGTATTCCTCGCCATCCAGGATCAGGGTCGCGGCCTCGGCCGCTTGCGCATTCACGGAAACCAGAGAAACGGCCAACACCGACAGCAAACCGCCAGGCAATACCAGCGCACGACGCATGCGGGAACTCCTTTGCAGGGATGGGTACGGAATGGAAGCTTACCCCATTCCACTGCGCACCCCCCGAGGCCCGGCAGGGGGTCGCTCTCAACCGCTGGCGCTGGGCCGATCGGTGCTTGCGGTCGGGCATGCATTCCCTTCCCCCGGAATCTGGTCCATATTTGCATGACGCAGTCGCTGAGCAGGGCCCCGTTTGCGGGGCGGTCAAGCGTCGGGGCGGAGGGCGATGCAGGAATCCTTCGGCAGCACAGCAAGCGCGGACGCCGCCGAGCGCCGCGAAGGGCAGCGCGTGCAGCCCGAACGCATCGCGACCTGCCGCCTGCAGCTGCACCCGGGCTTCACGCTGGACGACGCCGCCGAGGTCGTCCCCTATCTGGCGCGGCTGGGCATCTCGCATGTCTATCTCTCGCCGATCCTGCAGGCGGTGCGCGGCAGCAGCCATGGCTACGATGTGGTCGACCCCTCCAGGGTCAACGACGAACTCGGCGGCGAGGCAGCGCGCCAGCGCCTGTGCACGGCGCTGGCGGCTGCCGGGATGGGGCTGGTGCTGGACATCGTGCCCAACCACATGGCAGTGGCCGGAGACCAGAACCCGTGGTGGTGGGATGTGCTGGAGAACGGCCCGTCCAGCCGGTTCGCGATGCATTTCGACGTGGACTGGGAGTCGTCGGAGGAGCGCTGGCCCAACAAGGTCCTGCTCCCGGTGCTTGGCGATCATTACGGCCGTGTGCTCGAGGCCGGCGAGATCCGGCTGCAATACGATGGCGGACTGTTCGATCTTGCCTATTACGAGCACCGCTTCCCGCTGGATCCATCCTCGCTCAATGACCTGCTCGACCGTGCCGGTCGCGCCACGGGCATCGAGTTTCTGGGCTTTCTCGCGGAATCCTGTGCACGCCTCCCGCAGCCCCAGCTCACCGGGCGCGACTCGGTAGCACGCCGGCACCGCGACCAGGGCGTCATTCGCCAGTTGCTGGACGAAATCACCCGCGACGACCCGGCGGCCGCCGAGGCCATCGCGGCCGAGGTAGCCCGGATCAACGCCGATCCCGATGCCCTGGACGCGCTGATCGAGAAGCAGAACTACCGGCTGGCCTGGTGGCGCACGGCCGGGCGCGACCTCGGCTACCGGCGGTTCTTCGACATCAACGACCTGGCCGGGCTGCGCCAGGAGAAGGAGGAAGTCTTTCGGGCCGTGCATGCACTGCCGGTGCGCTGGGTGGCGGAAGGCTCGGTGCATGGCCTGCGGGTCGATCATCCGGATGGCCTGCGCGATCCCGGGCAGTACTTCAGCCAGTTGCGCCGCGCCTGTCCGGACACCTGGATCGTCGCCGAGAAGATACTCGAGCCCGGCGAGCCGTTGCCGGGCGACTGGCCGATCGCCGGCACCACCGGCTACGACTTCCTCAACCGCGTGCAGGGGCTGTTCGTGGACCCGGCCGGCGAGGCCCCGCTGACGCGGCTGTTCGAGGAACTCGCGGGCGAAAACGCCGACTACCCGGAGCTGGTCTACGAATGCAAGCGCCAGGTACTGAAGGACCTGCTCGGCAGCGAACTCAACCGCCTGAGCTCGCTGTTCGTGGCGATCTGCGAGCGGCACCGGCGCCACCGCGACTACACCCGCCACGAGCTGTACCTCGCCCTGCTGGAGGCGGCCGCCTGCTTTCCCGTGTACCGCACCTACGTACAACCCGGCGAGGGCGGTGTAACCGCGGCCGACGTGGACTGCGTGGAGACCGCGATGGCGAATGCCACCGAGCGTCGCCCGGAACTGGACAGCGAACTGCTGCAGTTCCTGCGCGACCTGCTCCTGCTGCGCATCCCCGGCGAGCACGCGACCGAGCTGGCCCTGCGCTTCCAGCAGCTGACCGGCCCGGCGATGGCCAAGGGCGTGGAGGATACCGCGCTGTACCGCTTCCACCGGCTGGTGGCGCTCAACGAGGTCGGCGGCAACCCGGAGCAATTCGGGTGGTCGGTGGTCGAGTTCCATGACGCCACCGCTCGGGCGCAGGCCCGCCACCCCGAGTCGATGCTGGCCACCTCCACGCATGACACCAAGCGCAGCGAGGATGTGCACGCCCGGTTGCTGCTGCTCTCCGAGATACCGGACAGCTGGGCCCGGACCGTGTGCCACTGGATGGACCACAATACCCGTCACCACACCGGTGAATGGCCGGATGCGGCCACCGAATACCTGTACTACCAAACGCTGGTGGGGGCCTGGCCAATCGACACCGAGCGCATGACCGCCTACATGGAAAAGGCCGCGCGCGAGGCCAAACAGCACACCAGTTGGACCCATCCGCAGGAAGACTACGAGCAGGCCCTGCGCGATTTTGTCATCGCCACCCTGCAAGACCCGGAATTTCGCGCCTCGCTGGAGGTCTTCGTGCGGCCGCTGGTCGAACCCGGCCGCACCAACGGCCTGGCACAGACCCTGATCAAGCTGACCGCGCCGGGGGTCCCGGATATCTACCAGGGCACCGAGCTGTGGGATCTGAGTCTGGTCGATCCGGACAACCGCCGCCCGGTGGATTTCGCCACACGTGCCCGGCTGCTGGAGGAGCTCCAGCACCTGACCCCGGCGCAGATCCAGGCGCGCGCCGACGAGGGCCTGCCCAAGCTGTGGGTGGTGCAGCAGGCGCTGGCCCTGCGCCGCCGCCACCCGGAATGGCTCGGCCCGGATGCCGCGTACACCCCACTGCGCGCCAGCGGCGAACGCGCCAGTCACGTGGTCGCCTACCTGCGCGGCGACGGGGCGCTGGTCCTGGTCCCGCGCCTGGTACTCGGACTCGCGGGCGACTGGCGCGATACCCGGCTCCAACTGCCGCCCGGCACCTGGCACAACCGCCTGTGCGGCATGACGCTGCAAGGCGGCGAGCACCCGGTCGCGGAGATCCTGGCAACGTTTCCGTTGGCCCTCCTCGAACGCGAGGAGCCGATGCCATGACGACCGTGCGCGTGTGGGCCCCGGAGGCGAATCGGATCGAACTGGAGTGCGGTAACCATCGCATGCCGATGGACCGCCAGGCAGACGGCTGGTGGTCGCTGGAGACAGAGCAAATGGTGCACGGCAGCGACTACGCCTTTCGCGTCGACGGCAACGGCCCGTTCCCCGATCCGCGCTCCGCCTGGCAGCCGCAGGGCGTGCACGGCCCGTCGCGCTGGCTGGACCATACCCGCTTCGCCTGGCACGACGCCGGCTGGCAGGCGCCGCCGCTGGCCGCGGCGGTGATCCAGGAGATCCATGTCGGCAGCTTCACGCCCGAGGGCAGCTTCGACGGCGTGATCGAGCGCCTCGACCACCTGGTCGAGCTCGGCATCACGCATCTTGAACTGATGCCGGTGGCGGCGTTTCCGGGCGACCGCGGCTGGGGCTACGACGGGGTCGCACTGTACGCCCCGCACCATGCCTACGGGGGCCCCGAGGGTCTGAAACGTCTGGTCGATGCCTGCCACCGCCGGGGCATCGCGGTGCTGCTGGACGTGGTCTACAACCACCTCGGCCCGGACGGCAACTACCTGGCGCAGTTCGGCCCGTACTTCACCGACCGCTACCAGACCCCCTGGGGCGAAGCCATCAATCTCGATGGCCCGGACAGCGATGCCGTGCGCCGCTTCTTCATCGACAACGCCCGGATGTGGCTGCGCGACTACCACCTCGACGGCCTGCGCCTCGACGCGGTGCACGCGATCGTGGATACCTCGGCCACCCATTTCCTCGAACAACTCGCCGCCGAGGTGCAGCACCTGGGGCGTGAGCTCGGACGACACCTGGTGATCATCGCGGAGAACGACCGCAACGACCCGCGCGTGACCCGGCCGGTGGAGGTCGGCGGCTACGGCCTGGACGCGCAGTGGAACGAGGACTTCCACCACGCCCTGCATGCCCTGCTGACCGGCGAGTCCGACGGCTACTACGCGGATTTCGGGGACCTCGCGGATCTCGCCCGGGTGCTGACCCGGGGCCTCGCCTACGACGGCCGCTACTCGCCCTACCGTCGGCGAACCCACGGTCGCCCGGCGTCCGACCTGCCCGGGCGGCGCTTCATCGGCTGCCTGCAAAACCATGACCAGATCGGCAACCGGGCGCGCGGCGACCGCATCGGTGCGCAACTCGCCCCCGGCCTGCTGGAGATCGGGGCCGCCCTGGTGCTGACCAGTCCCTTCGTGCCCCTGCTGTTCCAGGGCGAGGAATGGGCGGCCACCGCCCCGTTTTTGTATTTCACCGATCATGTCGATGCCGAGCTCGGACGGGCGATCCGCGAAGGCCGCCAGCGCGAGTTCGCGGCCTTCCTGCGCGATCCCCGCGACATCCCCGATCCACAATCCCGCGAGACCTTCGTACGCTCCCGGCTGGACTGGGACGAGCGGGAACGCGCACCCCATGCCCGGATCCTGCGGTGGTATCGCGCGCTGATCGCCCTGCGCCACACCCACTGGACCTTCGCCGCTGACCGCCTGGAGTCGATCGAGGTGCGCTTCGACGAAGCGGCGCGCTGGCTGGAGATACAGCGGCCGGGGCTGCTGCTGGCCTGCAATCTGACCCCGGCCCCGCAGCGCCTGCACTGCCCGGGGGCCCGGGGGCTGCACAGCCTGTTGTGTTCCGATGCGGGTATCGTGGTGGACTCGGATCGCCTGACCCTGCCCGGCGAATCCGTGGTCATCCTGGGGACTGACCGATCCACTTGGGCCACCTTGCGTGGCGAGGGAGTGATGCAGTGACGCTGTCCGACCGTCCCGTACAACGCATCGACGGCTACCTGCCCATCGAAGACCACGGCCTGATCGGGAATTGCACCACCGCCGCGCTGGTCGGCCGCGACGGCGCCATCCCCTGGATGTGCGTGCCCCGCTTTGACTCCGAGCCCCTGTTCTGCGCCCTGCTGGACCAAAAGCGCGGTGGTGCCTTCCGCGTGGCCCCGGAACCGCTGATCGCCTCGCACCAGCGCTACATCCCGGACACCGCCGTACTGATTACCGAGATGACCGGCCCGGAGGGCCGGGTTCGCATCACCGACTGCCTGCCCCTGCGCGCGGGGGCGGACCTTTCCGAGGACGCCCCCGCCGGGCGCAACGAGCTGCTGCGCCGGATCGAGGTGCTGGAGGGCCGGGTACGTCTGCGAGTGCAGATCGCGCCCCGCGGTGGCGCGACCGTTGCGCCGCATGGCGCCGGCCTGCGCCTGGCCCTGCACCACCAGCCGGAGCTGGACCTGGCGCTGAACACCTCCCTGCCACTGGAGGCGCTGGACAGCCTGCATGAACTCGAGGCCGGCGAGCAGCATCACCTGCTGCTCGGTTGGGGGCCGCACACGCACCGGTTCCAGGCCCGCACCCCGCAGGAACTGCTCGAGGCCACGCTGCTGGTCTGGAGACGATGGATGCGGCATTTCGATTATGAAGGTCCCCGGGAAGAGCTCGTCCGCCGCTCGGCGGTCACCCTCAAGCTGATGGACTACACCGCCACCGGGGCGATGATCGCGGCCCCCACCTCCTCCCTGCCGGAGGCGATCGGCGGCCCCCGCAACTGGGACTATCGCTACGCGTGGATCCGCGATGCGGCGTTTTCGGTCTATGCGATGAGCGATATCGGCATGACCCACGAGGCCGCCGGTTTCATCGGCTGGGCCCTGGACGCGGTCGATCGCGCAGGCTGGCCACGGGTGCTGTACGACGTGGATGGCCACCTCCCGCAACCCGAGCGCAGCGACCCCGAACTGGAGGGATACCGCGGCTCGGGCCCCGTACGCTGGGGGAATGGCGCGGTCGAGCAGCGCCAGCACGACGTGTTCGGCGAGATCCTCGACTGCGCCTGGCGCTGGGTCCGCTGGGGCGGCACGCTGGACGATCACCTGTGGGGGCGCCTGCGGCGCCTGGTCGAATCCGCCAACACGGAGTGGAAAAACCCCGACCACGGGATCTGGGAAGTGCGCACGGCCGGGCGCCCCTTTACCTACTCCGCCGCCCTCTGCGCGGTCGCGCTGGAGCGCGGTGCCGCGCTGGCCGAGACCAATGGCATGGAAGGCAACAGCGCCCTCTGGCGGGCCGAGGCGCGGCAGATCCGCGAAGCGATCCTGGAGCAGGCCTGGGACCCCGAACTCCAGAGCCTCACCGAGCATCTGGGTGGCGGCGGCATCGACGCGAGCCTGCTGGCCCTGCCGGGACGCGGCGTCATCCCCCCGGATCACCCGAAGATGATCGCCACCACCGAGGCCGTCGTGCGACGCCTGGGTGCCGGAAACGGCCTGCTTTACCGCTATCTGCCGGAGGAATCCCCGGACGGGCTGCCCGGACACGAGGGCGCGTTCGTGCTGTGCAGCTTCTGGCTGGCCGACAACCTGCTGGGTCAAGGTCGCCTGGACGAGGCCCAGGCACTCTACGACTCGCTGTGCGAACGCACCAACCACCTGGGCCTTCTGCCGGAACAGATCGACCCGGCCAGCGGGGCCTTCCTAGGCAACTTCCCGCAGGCCTTCAGCCACGTCGGCCTGATCGCGACCGGCATCAAGCTCGCACGGGCGTTAAAGAACGCCAGCACCAACGGGCCCTGAGGGCCCAAGCCACACCCGGATGCAGAGCGGAGTGGAGCGGCGCCGGGCCCGGCTCAGTCAGTCGGCATCATCGAGGAGTGGTGGTGGACGATCTTCCACTTGCCGTCGCGGTTCTCGTAGACGAAGGTGTAGCGCGCGGGGACATCCTTGGTCTCGCCGCCGTCGGTGACGCGGAAGGTATAGGTGCCGGCGTCGGTCAGCTTGTTGCAGCCGAGCTTCACGTTGCGGGTGTTGATCGTCCCGAAGGGCTTCTTCTCGAGGAAGTGCTCGAAGTAGTCCTGGATCTCGGCGTGCGTGGTTCGCGGGACGTTGGAGACCGTCGGCAGCAGGACCGCATCCTCGGCATAGCGTTCGGTGACCTTGCGCGCATCCCCGGTCTGCAGGGCGTCGTTCCAGCCCTCGAACAGTTCCTCGGCCAGGCGGCGGGTCGCGGGGGCGCAGACCACGCAGCTCTCGTTCGGCGGGGTGTCGATGGCGCCGAACGCCGGATCGCCACCCGTCCCGGTCACCGGGTGGTGCTGGTCGCGATGCGAGGCGCTGAGGCTCAGGCGCGCACGGGGCGACTCGTCGGCATTGATGAACTGGGTGCCGCTGATACGCGGCCGGCTGCTCGTGGTCACTGACTGATCTCCGCATACGGCCATTGCCGGCCGGATAAAACGTGAATTATAAGGGACCCTGGAGGGGCTGTCAGGGCGCCGGTCGCGGGCCGCCTGGTCAGCTCGCCTGCGCCTTGAACGCGGCCAGCAGGTCCTCGACCTGACCGCGCACCCGCGCCTCGTCCTGGATGGCAAAATCCAGGAAGGTCTGGGCGACCACCGACAGGACCTTCTGTCTGGGGTGGACGATGTGCCACTGGCGATGGATCGGGAAATGCTCCACATCCAGCAGCGCGACCGGCCCCCCGGCCCCTTCCGCGCTGAGGGTATGCAGCGACAGCACGGCGATCCCCAGGCCCCCGATGACCGCCTGCTTGATTGCCTCGTTGGAGCCGAGCTCCATGCGCACGGTGGGGTTGATGCCGTGCTCCTGGAACAGCTTCAGGGTCGCCTCGCGGATGCCGGAACCCGGCTCGCGCATCAGGAAGGTCTCCTGCTCCAGGCGTTCGATCGGGATGTTGCGCTGCCCCGCCAGCGGGTGGTCGCGGCTGGCCATCACCACCAGCGGGTTCGGCGCGAACGGGTAGACGGCGATATCGGTCAGCCGCTCGGGTACGTGCCCGATGATGTACAGGTCATCGTCGTTGCTGGCCAGGCGATCCAGCACCCGGTCGAAGTTGCTGACCTCCAGCGACAGCTCGATATCCGGATAGCGCTTGGCGAACTGCCCGAGGATCGTGGGCGCGAAATACTGCGCCGTGGTGATAACCGCCAGACGCAGGCGCCCGCGCTTCAGTCCGTGCATCTCCGCGAGCTTCATCTCGAGATTGGTCAGCGCCCCAAGCATCTCGCGGCAGGTGTCGTACAGCAGCAGCCCGACCTCGGTCGGGAAGGCCTTGCGTCCGACGTATTCGAACAGCGGCAGGCCGAGCGCACCGGAGAGCTTCTTGATCTGGATGGAGACGGTCGGCTGGGTCAGATAGAGCTCTTCCGCCGCCCGGGTGAAACTGCCCAGGCGCACGATCGCCTCGAACACCTGCAACTGGCGCAGGGTCGCATGCCGGATCAGATGCGCGGGCAGCTCGGACTTCAACATCACCTGCGGAAGGCTGGACTCCTTCGGCGGTGTCGAGCTGCCCCCCGTCTTGGCCATGCGAGTACCGTGATCCCCAGGGAAACGCTGATTAGTGTACACGCTCGCGCTCGAGTCGCTTTTGCGTGCGAACAAGGCGCGGTGACTGCCGTGCAGTCACTCTGCACAAGGGAACCGCAACGCCGTGCGCGCGCAAAAGCGGCCGAGCCCCTGCTCTCAATAGGTTGTGGGGTTGGCACCCCAGGTTCCCCGATCCTGCGTTGCGCCGCTTGCGGGTAGAACCACTACCCGCTGCACGACGCGCCTTGTCTCGGAAAACCTGGGGTGCCAACGCGAGTGTGTACATTAATCAGTGTTTCCCTAACGGGTCAGGCCGGCGTACAGCATCGGCAGCTTTTCCGGGAGCCGCTCGATGTGGTCCAGCACCATGAAGTGCTGCGCACCGAAGATGCGTTCCACGTACTCGTCGGCCTGCGGATCCAGGCTGATGCAGAAGCTGTAGACGCCGTTCTTGCCCACCTCTTCCACCGCACGCTTGGCATCCTGGCGCAGGTACTGCGGATCGCGCACATCGGTATCCGCCGGCTCGCCGTCGGTGACGATCAGCAGCAGCTTTTTCTGCGTGCCCTGCTGGTGCAGCAGGTGGCCGGCGTGCCGGATCGCCGCGCCCATGCGCGTGGACAACTGCCCCTTCATCCCGGCCAGCCGCGCCCGGGCGTGATCATCGTAGGGGGCATCGAAATCCTTGAAGCGGTAATACTCGACATCGTGGCGGCCATCGGAGGCGAAGCCGTGGATCGCGAAGGGGTCGCCGATCTTGGAGATGGCCCCGCCCAGCAGCGCGGTGGCCTCGCGCGCCAGCTGGACCACGGTCGTCTCGCCATCGGCGAGGGGCTCGTTGGTGGACTCGGACAGATCCAGTAGCACCAGCACGGACAGGTCGCGCACCTGACGGATATTGCGGACGTAGATCCGCTCGTCCGGCTGGCGGCGCATACGCAGATCGATCTGTGCCTCGACCAGGGCGTTCACGTCCAGTTCGTCGCCCTCGGCCTGCTTGCGCATGCGCTGCACACCCTGCGGCTGCATTGCCTCGATCAGGAACTTCAGACGCGAGATCAGCGGCTTGTGCTTTTCGTTGATGGCGTCGATCTCTTCCACGTCGCCCTTCTTCGGACGCCGCTCCAACAGGGTGACCCAGTGCGGCCGTTCCAGCTGCATCTGGTAGTCCCACTCGTGGTAGTGGTAGGGCAGCGAGATCGGCTCCTTGCCCTCCTGCTGGTTGATACTTTCGTCTTCACCGTCGCGGAACCACTCGGTCGCCAGCACCATGATCATCTGGGCATCATCCCCGGCCCCGGGGACATCCAGGGTGTTGATCATCTCCATGGGTGTGACGTAGACGCGCTCCTGGTTCGAGCCACTGGCCATCAGCGTCTCGAAGTCGTCTTCCTCGCGGCCGAAGGCCCAGATATAGCGGTTGTCATCGCGGTAGAGGACATCCGGGGCCACCTGCCGCGGATTCATGTAACCCTTTTCCGGGAACTCGGACGCCAGGGCTTCGGCCAGCTCGCGCGCCAGACCCGCAGCCTCGAGGCCCTCCGCCCGCTCCGCCAGCGCCGCGCGCGCCTTGCCTACAAACGGGTGATCGTCGCGGTAGTCGGGGTCCAGCAGGGCCCGCGCGGTGCGGGCCAGCAGCGCCTGCGGGGCGTCACCATCGTCGGGCGTCGCGGTGTGCAGGGGGATCCACAAGTTGCGCAGGCCGGGGAAGCCGCGCGTCGCCAGGCCCTCGACGCGTGCATCCTCGAACAGCTCCGTCAGCACCCCGATGACGCCGCGCGGGGCCTCCTCCGGCTGCATCTCGCGGGTAAAGACCACGTGCGCCGCCGCATGCGCCGCCGCAGCACGATAGAGATCCAGACCGGTCAGGCCTTCCCAGTCGTCGAAGGCGTCCGGCAGGAAGATCGTGAAGCCCTCGATGTAGGGCTTGTAGCCCTCGCGCGACTCGAAGTCGCCACTGGTGGGGCGCATGAAGAAGTCGCGCGCCCACAGCGAGCGCAGATAGAGGTTGATGCGGCGCTGGACATCCACGAACAGTGTCCCGCGGCGTTCCTTCTGGAACACCGAACGGGACTCCGGCGACTCCAGGCCGAAATAGGCGATCTGAGCCTCCAGGTCCGTGCGGTGGGCCTGCGCCCCCCAGCTCGCCCAGCGACGCAGCCCCCCCAGCGTGAGGTGGGTGAGGAGCTCGTCGAGGTGTTCCAGCATCGGGCGTACGCCGCGCGGCGCCTGCCCCAGCAGGTTGTCCACCAGGCGCAGATAGCCCGAGAACAGACCCTGGTCCCCCAGTCGCCGCGCGGCGATGGGGCTGGTGGAGATCAGCAGGGTGATTACCGCGGCACTGGTCTTGGAGTACATCTTGATCGCCGAGCTGACCAGCTCGCCGACCGCGTCCTCGCCCAGTTCCTGCGCCACATCCGGCGTCTCCTGGACGAAGGCGATCACCATCTCCGAGCCACGCCCGAGAGAATGCAGGCTGCGAGCCCCTTCCAGGTAGTAGCGCTTGAGGCCCGCGGCACTGAACGCACGCGAGGCCTCCTGCCACGAGGCCTCGAGCACCTCGGCCGCCTGTCCCCCGAGGTCTTCGAGGAGGTCCTGGTAGTCCTCCAGATGGATGCTCATCGTATCCCGCGCGGGCGTCTAGAAGAACGTCGTGACGGCGGAGTCGAGGGCGTCGCGCATGTCCGGGTCATCCGTGATCGGGCGCACCAGCGCCATACGGCAGGCGGCCAGCGGGGCCACCCCGTTGGCAATCAGCGATGCCGCGTACACCAGCATGCGGGTCGAGATACCCTCGTCCAGACCGTGCCCCTTCAGGTTGCGGGCGCGCTCGGCCACACTGACCAGTTTCCCGGCCATCTCCTCGTTGATCCCGCCCTCGTGCGCCACGATCCGCGCCTCGGTCTCGTGATCGGGGTAGTTGAAGTCCAGCGCGCCGAAGCGCTGCTTGGTGGACTCCTTCAGATCCTTCATCAGGCTCTGGTACCCGGGGTTGTAGGAGATCACCACCTGAAAGTCCGGGTGCGCCTCCACCATCTCGCCCTTCTTCTCCAGGGGCAGGACGCGGCGGTTGTCGGTCAGCGGGTGGATGACCACGGTTGTGTCCTGACGCGCCTCGACGATCTCGTCGAGATAGCAGATCGCACCATGCCGTGCCGCCTGGGTCAGCGGGCCGTCCTGCCAGCGCGTTCCGTCGGCGTCCAGCAGGTAGCGCCCCACCAGATCCGACGCGGTCATGTCCTCGTTGCAGGCCACGGTGATCAGGGGCTTGCCCAGCTTCCACGCCATGTGCTCGACAAAGCGCGTCTTGCCGCAACCGGTCGGTCCCTTGAGCATCATGGGCATGCGCACCGAATAGGCCGCCTCGTACAGCTCCACCTCGTCCGCGGTCGGCTGGTAGTACGGCTCTTCGGTGATCAGGTGATCGCGTAGTTCGTCCTGCATCTTTTCGACTCCTCAATCAGAAAGGCCGGGGCAAGCCCCGGCCGCCGGAACGCAGCCCTCAGTCGGGCCAGATCCGCTCGGGATGCAGTTCGGTTCCGGTGTTGTCCGCCTTGGGCGTCTTCTTTGCCGCCGGCTTATTCGCTGCGGCCGACTTCCGGCTGGTGGACGTGGACTGCGCCGATGCGCCGGACTTGCGCGTGGCGGCCGGCTTCTTCCGTGTGGTCGTGCGCTTGCGCGCCGGTGCCTTGCGGGTTGTGGTGGCCGCCTTCTTGGTGGCAGCGCTCTTGGTGCTGGCCGCGGCCCGCGGCTGGCTGCTCGCCGGCTCCTGGCTGGTGTCCTTCTGGGCCGAGGCTTCGGGCTTGGCGGCCGCGTCCTGGCTCTTGTCCTTGTCCTGATCCTCGCGTGCACTGCGCACGCCGGCTGCCAGCTTGTCTTGCAGATTGCTCATTGCGACACCTCCTCGATGATGGCTTCGATCTCCGACGCCGCGGCCTCGCCGGGCTTGCCCAGATCAAAGACGGAACAGCCCTCGAGCGCCGAGCGCCGATAGATGGCCCGCCGGCGCAGCGTCTGCTCCAGGGCGGGGATGTCAATCTCCATCAGTGCATGCTTCATCGCGCGCGACAGCGCACTGCGGACCTCGAGCTGATTGACCACGATAAACGGGCGCAGGCTAGGGTTCTTGAGGCGCGCCTCTTCCAGCCCCCGGCCCATTCGGACACTGCCCCACAGATCGACCGGAGACGGCAGCACGGGGATCAGCACCTCGTCGGAGGCTGCAAGCGCGCCGTTGACCGCACCGCCCTCCAGGGTCGGCGGGCAGTCCACCACGATGTGCTCGTAATCCTTGCGCAGCGCTTTCAGCTCCCGATCCAGGGGACCCGCTACCGCGAAGACCGATGCGGGGAACGGCCGCTCATCCGAGGCCATGCGGGCCCACTGGGCGGCCGAGCCCTGCGGGTCGGCATCGACCACCAGGGTTCGACCCCGGCGCGCCAGCCCGGCGGCCAGATTCATGGTCAGGGTGGTCTTGCCGGTACCGCCCTTCTGATTGACTACCGCGATTACCCTCGAACCCACGCAACAGCCTCCTGCGGAAGGGGCCGGGACGGACCCGGCCCGTCAAGTATGCCCCCGGCTCAGCCGGTGGTGGCAGCGGCCAGGCGATCGACCTCCAGGGCAAAGGCCTTGTCGCCCTCTCCCAGTTGTTCGCCGTCTCGGGCGTCAATCGTGATGTTCACGTACGTGGTTCCGAAGCTGATGTTCGGATGATACCCGTCCTGTTCGGACAGCTCGGCCACGCGGTCGAGAAACTCCCGGGTGATGCCGTAGCGCTCGAACGTGAACTGCTTGCTCATGGACGCCGAGGTCCCCTTGCCGGGCTCCCACCCGGCCGGAACCACCAGATCGGTATCCGCCATTGCCTACTCCGCTCGTCTTGCCGCGTCCGCGTGCATCACGCGGGACTGCCCTGGGCGTCGATCTCGCGCACGTGTTCCAGCTCATCCTCAAGGATGCTCTCGAACAACGCGGCATCGTCCACCGCGCCTACGCGCCGGCAGTAGACAGCCGCCTCGTCATACAGACGGACTGCCTCCATCTCCAGCTCGCGGTTGCGGGCCATCAGCTCGGCCATGGAGCGGCCAAGCCGGACCGGCGCCAGCTGGCTGCCGTTCGGGGCGACCCCGTAGTGAAACATGCGGGTCATGAAGCGATCCGCATGATCCAGCTCTTCCTGGGCATCCCGACGCAGGCAGTCACTCACGTCATTCATGCCCCACATCGCGGTCAGCCGCGCCTGGGCCAGGTACTGCTGCACCGCCGACAGCTCGTGCGCGACCGCGCGGTTCAGGTATCCCACGATCCGTGGATCGGACATGGATGTCGCCTCAGCTGGCCGAACCGCTGGCGGTCGGGGCCGTCGGCAGGATGCCTTCCACTTCGGAATGCACGCGCGCAATGATGTGCGCGGCCACCAGGCCGTCACCCACGCGTTCGCAGGAATCCGCACCGGCACGCACCGCGGCGTTCACGGCACCGGTTTCGCCACGGACCAGCACGGTCACGTAGCCACCACCCACGAACTGACGACCGATCAGGCGCACTTCGGAGGCCTTGGTCATCGCATCCGCGGCCTCGATGGCCGGGACCAGACCGCGGGTCTCGATCATGCCAAGGGCCACACCAGAAATTTCGCTAGCCATCATCTACCTCTTCTTGAAAAAAGCCGCCGGGACCCCCAGCGGGACCCGACGGCGTTCGACTACCGCGAGTTACGGCTTTTCCGGGAGGATGTTTTCCACCTCGGAATGGACGCGAGCAATGATGTGCGCGGCCACCAGGCCGTCACCCACGCGCTCGCAGGAATCCGCGCCGGCACGCACCGCGGCGTTCACGGCACCGGTTTCGCCACGGACCAGCACGGTCACGTAGCCACCGCCCACGAACTGACGACCAATCAGGCGCACCTCGGAGGCCTTGGTCATCGCGTCGGCGGCTTCGATCGCCGGCACCAGACCACGGGTCTCGATCATGCCGAGGGCCACACCAAAGTTTTCGCTAGCCATTACTCAACTCCTATCAAGCGTTACAGATGAATTACTTTTCAACCTGCTCGGGCAGGATGCTTTCCACTTCGGAATGCACGCGGGCGATGATGTGCGCGGCCACCAGACCGTCACCCACACGCTCGCAGGAATCCGCACCGGCGCGCACGGCGGCGTTCACGGCACCGGTTTCGCCACGGACCAGCACGGTCACGTAGCCACCACCCACGAACTGACGACCGATCAGGCGCACTTCGGAGGCCTTGGTCATCGCATCCGCGGCTTCAATCGCCGGCACCAGACCACGGGTCTCGATCATGCCCAGCGCCACACCAAAACGTTCAGTTGCCATTGTCTTCTCTCCTGGAGTTACAGTTTTTCAAAAAATGACGCTCACGCCGCCTTGCGGGAACCAGCAGAGCGCTGTGCATCGGTCTGGTCTCGTCCTGCCTCGTCCTTCGACCCTTCCGTCTTCTTTCCACCATCGTCCCAGTGGTCGATGATGCCGCCGATCGTCAGATCGGTCTGAATACTGTTGTCGTCCAGCGCGTAGCGCGCGGCCGAGCCACTGATGGTGAACACCCAGTTGCCCGGATGCGCCCCGACCGTGTCCACCGCCACGTTCAGGGCCCCTTTCTGGTCCACCAGCACGCGCAGCGACATGGTCTTCAGCCCGTCCACGCGACGGGTCACCACCAGTTCGTCCTGCACCTGCATGATTTCCATGGAGCTACTGCTCCTCCCAGTAATCGATGATCCCGACGATCGTCGCGTCACTGGGATAGGACTTGTCACCGGCCGCCTCGCGCGCCGCCGAACTCCCCACCACAATCACCCAGTCACCGGGTACGCAGCCAACCGCGTCCACCGCGACCGTACGCGGTCCCCCGGCCTTTTCCTGAACCACCAGCAACGGCCGGTGCCCCAGATCGCGGATGCGGTTGGTCGAAACCAGCGTCTTCTCAACCTTGCAGATCTTCATTCCCGTTCCCGTGTGCGTCAGGCGGCCAGCGGTTCCAGTCGGCTGCCGCTACGCTTGTCGCGGATCACCATATGGCAGCCGATCAGGCCCTTCTCGGCGAGGTCCCGATAGCGAGCCATGATCTGGTCGCGGATGCGACGGCACCGTGCCTCCACCCGTTCCCGCGATCCGGGCACCTTGCGGTCGTAGCGGTAATGGATCACCACCGGCACCGGCAGGCCGCGCTCGACATTCAACTTCCGAAAAATCTTGTTCACCCCGACGTCCGTCCCTTCGGAGCCTTCTTCCATCGTCTCCAGGTGCGCGAAGTATGCGAAGTTGCGCACCTGCATCTCCTCGATCTCCTGGCCGACGATGATCACGCGTTCGCGGTGGCCCACGTCGGCGTAGTGCCCGCCGTGGTAACGCGCCACATAGTCGAGCTGCGAGATATTGTTCAGCAGCAGCCGCGAAATCAGCCGCAGCATGCCCTCGTGCGGGGCCCCGTTCCCGCGTCCCCAGCCCTGCTGGTGGATCGTGTCCTGAATCGCCTGGTACACCCGCAGCGACGCCGCCTGTTCGTCCAGTCCCTGCGTCTCGCGGTATAGCTGTGCACTGTCCACGAAGCGGTACAGGCTCATCCGCGTGTCGGCGTCCGGGATGTGGATCTTCACCGCATCGGTATCCGTATCCACGCCGATCAGCAGGGTGTCGACCGAGGCCCCACAGCAGTAGGTGTTCTCGATCGCCTGGCGAAACGCGCGCAGCTGGTGCAGTGCGCCATCCGCCGCGTCCCGTTCGCTGTTCCCGTGCGCCGCACAACCCTGGTGCATCGGATCCGCGCCACTGTAGTGGTAGGCCGCGATCTTCAGATAACGGCTGGGGACATCGGCCGTCGTCGGCCGCCCCTCGCGGAAGCGCAGCAACTCGCGCTTGGTCCAGTGGCGCACATCCTCCTCGATGTCGAATTGCGCGCCGGCATAGCTCTTCACCCGTACCGCCAGATCCGGAAGGCGCAGGATGAAGCGCCGCAGGCCCAGCAGACGGCCATCGGAACAGGGCGAGATGTCCACCTCGTGGAAGTCGCAGTCGAGGAAATACGCAATCGCGCTCTCCGCTTCCGCGACCAGGTCATCGCGACCCGCCCAGTACTCATTCACCACCTGGTCGAACAACTCGAACGTCCCGTGCAGGTACAGCTCGCGGGTGTCCAGGTCGTTGATCCACGCGTCTTCCAGCGCCTTCTCCGGCAGGCGGTAACCCAGCTGCTCCTGCACGATCGCCTGGGCGCGGTCCTCGAAGTCACGCTCGTGTTGCAGCGCATGCACTTCTTTCAGGACCGGCACCAGCTGCGCGAAGCGCTCGCGGAACCCCCGCTCGAAGGCATGCAGCCGCTCGTTCATCGCCACATCCGCCAGCGGGTGGCCCGGCTGCAGCTCGCGCGTTGCCTCCATACCGGACGAGCCGGTGGGGGCCGCCGATGGCACTGCGGACACGGGTGCCGCCGGCGCCGGGGACGCCGCGCGCGCAGCCACCGCCCGGGACTTCGCGAACCGCGAGCCCGGGGTGCTGTTCTTGCGACGACCTCGCACCATGGCGTCCTGTGCCCTCGCCCGGCCTTAGCCGCGCGCCCCGCCGGACAGCGTCACCAGGGAACCGGCGTCGCTGTTCCCGGAGGAACCCGTGATCTTGCTCGGCGGCACGTCCTTGCGCTCGAGTTCGCGATTCACGTAGGCACTGCGGCCCTCGCCGCGCGGATTGCCCTTCTGCGTCGCATTGCGGCGCGTGGAAAAGCCCTCGGTGCCGGTGACCCGGTCGCCGCGCTGCCAGTCATCGCCGGTAATGGATACGCCGTTGCTGCTGCCGTTCACGGTCACTCGGTCGGCCCCGACCTTCTGACCTTCCTCCACCGGGGCCGCCGCGACGGCCTGCTGGCCGCCGTTGTAGCGGAACTCCTCGGTACCAGAGACCAGCCCCATGGCCTTGTTGATCGAACCGGTCAGGCGCCCGCTCGTGCCATAGGCCGTCCCGGTAACGCGCTCGCGGCGTTCCGCTGCCGACCGCGCCGGCGTCGCCACGCTGAACCCGGCATTCGGCATCGGACGCTCCGCAACCTGCGGTGCCGGCTGCGCCGGAGCCGCAGCCTGCATCCCTTCCGGGCGCAGACGGGGATGCAGACTGCCGGCCGCGCTGGCGCAGGTCTGGGCGAACTCGTTGGCACCCACATACGGGGCACCGGAGACGTCCTGACAGGCACCGCGCTCGGTACCGGTCACGCGTGCGTCGTAGCCCGGCTGGCTTCCGGAGACCGGATGCGCCGGGGTCGAATGACGTTCGGCCACGCGGGACTCGGCGACCCGGGCATCCTGCGTGTCGCAGAACTGGTCGTACTGGTCGGGCCCGATGTACGCCGTGCCACTCACCGGCTTGCAGGCGCCGTATTCGTCACCCGTCACGCGGGCGGAACGACCCACCGCAGTGCCGGACACCGACTGCTGGTTCCAGGTACGACCGACCGTCACCTTTTCCGGCGCCGCATCCGGACGCTGGCCGCCGCAGAAGGCGTCATAGTGCTCGGAGCCGGCGTACTCGGTGCCGGTGATCGGCTTGCAGCCGCCGTACTCGTCACCCGTCACGTGGATGGAATGGTCCACCTGGGTACCGGACACCTCGCGACCGCGCAGGGTATGCATCACGCCGACCTTGGGCACGCCTCCGGCTGCGGGGCGATCACAAAGATCCCCGAAGTCGGACTTGTTGTAGTACGGCGTACCGGTCAGCGAGGCACAGGAACCGCTCTCGTCGCCGGTGACCTTGGGGCTGCGGCCCACGGCCACGCCGGTCACGCTCTGGTCTTCCATGGTGTGCGACTCCTGGACCTTGGCCGGCGCCGGTTCCGGGCGGGTACCACAAAACCCCTGGAACTGTTCGGTGCCGAGATATTCCGTTCCGGTAACCGGCTTGCAACTGCCGTATTCATCACCCGTGACCTTGACGGAGCGCCCGACTTCGGTACCGGTCAGTTCACGACCGCGAAGGGTATGCATGACGCCGACCTTCATCGGCGCTCCGTTCGGCTTTCCCGTGTTGCAAGGGACCTCGCTGGCGGCGGTGTTCAGGTACTCGGTACCGGTGACATCGCGGCAGGACCCGGACTCGTCGCCGGTCACCTTGGGGCTGCGCCCGACCGACGTCCCCGACACACCTTCACCGTGCCGCGTCACCATCACGCTGGTGCGCGTCGGACCCGCCTGCGGACGGGTGCCGCAGAAGCCTTCGTACTGCTCGGTACTGAGGTATTCGGTACCGGTGATCGTCTCGCAGGAACCCCGCTCGTCACCCGTCACGCGGGTCGAACGCCCGACCTCGGTCCCACTCACGGACTGGCCATGGGAGGTATGCGAGGTGCCGACCTTGGGCGGATTGCCCGCCGGGCGCACGCCGCAGTAGCGCTCGTAGTGCTCCAGGCCCAGGTACTCGGTACCGGTGATCGACGAGCAGCTGCCCGCCTCGGTGCCGGTCACATGGGAGGTACGCTCCACCTGGGTGCCGCTCACGTGGCTGCCCGCCAGCGTGGTGCCTTCCTCGACCTTCGGGGGTGCGTCTCCCTCGGCCGGACGCGGGCGCCCACAGGGGCGGCCCGGCTCGGAGGACCCACGCCCCAGCTTGCAGAGTTCCTCGCGCCGCTGGCGCGCGACCTCGCGCGTGGACATGCCCTTGCGCTTGGCGGCCTTCCAGGCACCTTCCTGCGGCAGCGCGCCACGGGCCTGGCCACTCTTGAAGCGGCGACGCAGGGCCTGTTTGCCGTTCTGCGCCATGGCATCGCGGCGGGCCATGCAGATCGCACGGACCTCGGAAATCATCGGGTGCGGACCGGCGGCCTCGCCTCCGGACTCGACCTTCTCGCACAGCTGATCGAGACCGCTCTCGACCACGGCGTTCTCCTGGGACGGGGCCGTGTCGCGGGCCTCTTCACGCCCGGACTTCTCGCCCTTGCAGCCGCAGCCGCAGTCTTTCTTCGCATCGCTGCGCTCGAAAGCGGTCGGTTCGGTGCCCTTGATGCGGTCTTCCCGCCGGGGCTCGGGCGCCATGGCCTTCTTGCCGTCGGTCGACAGGGCCTGACGACGCAGCCGACAGATCTCGCGGCCGCTCATGTTCGAGCAGTCGACCTCGACGTTCTGCGACTGGGCCAGCGCTTCGAGCTGGCGTGAACGGTCGGCGCCGGCGCGCGCCAGGCCACCGGAGGCCTGCGCTCGCGTATGGGTACGGCCCACGGCCTTCTTGCCCTGGCGCGCCATCTTCTGGCGGCGCTCGAGGGCGGCCTGCCGGCCGTTGGAGGCACCCGCGTGCGCGCCCGGCTCGGGGCGGCGCTCGGGGGTAGTGTCGCGGGTCTCGAAGGAGACCGGCGACGACGATTCGCTGGAGTGCGTCTCCGGCTCCCGCGCCTGGGGTGCCGGGGCGGGTTCCGCTTTCGCCTGGCGCGCCTGTTGCGCGGCCGCGGCGGAACGGCTGTTCCCCTTGTTTTGGCCGGTCGACTTCACGGCAGCCTTGCCATTACGAGACATGGCCTTGCGCCGTTCCAGGGCACGTTCGCGCCCCGAGAGACCTTCAGACGCAGATGTCGGATTACTCATGGCACTTCCTTACAGTTGGCGGCAGCAACGGTAAATAACGCTGAACTGAACTGCCGGGCCCGCAGCCGGGCCCGGCAGACACCGGGGTCTCTCTTAACGACCGCGGTCGACCACGAAGGCCATGCCCTGACTCTGGGCGTAGTTATCGTAGGCAATGAAGCGCACCATCATGCCCGGGTTGGAGCGACGGCATTCTTCGATTTCCTGAAGGACCGCTTCGACGGACTGTTCGCCGAAGAACGGCAGCTTCCACATGTACCAGTAATGGGACATGGCGTTTTCCTTCTCGGAATATTCCACGGCCGGATTCCAGCCCTGGGCGAGGCAGTATTCAATCTGCTTGCGCACCTGGTCGGCGTTCATCTCGGGCAGGTAGGAGAAGGTCTCGTACTTCTGTACCGGCTTGAAGTTCTGAATATCGGACATGTCGGTAATCCTATGCTCTTGTTCTGTCAGGGCGCGGGCGACCCGTCAGGCCGCCCGCACTCGGGCGATCACTTGTGCTGGGTATCCAGCTTGTCGACGGTATCGAACTCGAACTTGATCTCCTTCCAGGTCTCCATCGCCACCTTCAGCTCGGGGCTGTGCTGGGCGGCCTGGGTCAGGATCTCCTTGCCTTCCTTTTCGATCTCGCGACCTTCGTTACGCGCCTGCACACAGGCTTCCAGCGCAACGCGGTTGGCCGTCGCACCCGGGGCGTTGCCCCACGGATGGCCGAGCGTACCGCCACCGAACTGCAGCACGGAGTCGTCGCCGAAGATGGAAACCAGGGCCGGCATGTGCCAGACGTGGATACCACCGGAGGCCACGGCGAACACGCCGGGCATGGAGCCCCAGTCCTGATCGAAGAAGATGCCGCGCGAGCGGTCTTCCGGCACGAAGGATTCGCGCAGCAGGTCGATCCAGCCGAGCGTCGCGGCGCGGTCGCCTTCCAGCTTGCCGACCACGGTACCGGTGTGCAGGTGGTCACCACCGGACAGGCGCAGGATCTTGGCCAGCACACGGAAGTGGATACCGTGCTTGGGATGGCGGTCGAGCACCGCGTGCATGGCACGGTGGATGTGCAGCAGCATGCCGTTGTCGCGGCACCAGTTGGCCAGGCCGGTGTTGGCGCAGAAGCCGCCGGTGATGTAGTCGTGCATGATGATCGGCGCGCCAATCTCCTTGGCGAACTCGGCACGCTTGTACATCTCTTCCGGGGTCGGCGCGGTGACGTTCAGGTAGTGACCCTTGCGCTCGCCGGTTTCGGCTTCGGCCTTTTCGGTCGCTTCCTGCACGAACTCGAAACGATCACGCCAGCGCATGAACGGCTGCGAGTTGATGTTCTCGTCGTCCTTGGTGAAGTCGAGGCCGCCACGCAGGCACTCGTACACGGCACGGCCGTAGTTCTTCGCGGACAGACCCAGCTTCGGCTTGATGGTGCAGCCCAGCAGCGGACGACCGTACTTGTTCATCTTGTCGCGCTCGACCTGGATACCGGAAGGCGGACCACCACAGGTCTTCACGTAGGCCATCGGGAAGCGCACGTCTTCCAGGCGCAGGGCACGAATGGCCTTGAAGCCGAACACGTTGCCGACCAGCGAGGTGAACACGTTCACCATCGAGCCTTCTTCGAAGAGGTCGATCGGGTAGGCGATGAACGCGTAGAAGGACTCGTCGTCACCCGGGACGTCCTCGATCATGTACGCCCGACCCTTGTAGTAATCCATGTCGGTCAGGAGGTCGGTCCACACCGTGGTCCAGGTACCGGTGGACGACTCGGCCGCCACAGCGGCTGCCGCTTCTTCGCGGTCGATGCCCGGCTGCGGGGTGATCTTGAAACATGCCAGCAGATCGGTATCCAGCGGCATGTATTCCGGCATCCAGTATGTTTCGCGGTAATCCTTGACACCCGCGGAGTACTTCTTGGCGGCCATGTGGCTTTCTCCTACGCGTTGGTTAATCGTGACGGTCGACTAGATTAGGGAGGGCAATCACTAATAACAAATAAATAATCTAGATACGACCAATAGACTATCGTTTATATAAAAGCCGGGCAGCGGGAGGGCCGCTGACCGGCAGGGGTTCGGTTCGCAGCGGCGCGGCCAGACCGGAATCCGTCGCTCGCGCCGCAATGCGGATTGCGATTGTAGTCCAAGACCGTAGTCCGTGCATGCCTTTGTCGCGACGGATTGCACAGACGGCTTCACCGACCGCCCGGACCCCGACGCCCGGGTCGGGGCGGACGGCTTCAGGAAGCGGCGTCCGCAGCGGGCTCGGCGCCGCTGGCCGCCTGGTGATCACGGGCCAGGTAGAGGTAGATGGCCGGCACCACAAACAGGGTGAACAGCGTGCCAATCGCCATGCCGCTGGCGATCACCAGCCCCATGGCGAAGCGCGAGCCGGCGCCAGCCCCGGCGGCCATCAGCAGCGGCACCATAGCCACCACCGTCGCCGTGGTGGTCATCAGGATCGGGCGCAGACGCAGGGACGCGGCCTCCTCGATGGCCTCGCGCAGGCTGCGCCCCTGACGCTGCAGCTGGTTGGCGAACTCCACGATCAGGATGCCGTGCTTGGCGATCAGTCCGATCAGCGTCAGCAGGCCGACCTGGGTATAGATGTTCAGCGAGGTCACCCCGAGGCTGATGAAGATCAACGCCCCCGCGATCGACATCGGCACCGTGGTCAGGATGATCAGCGGGTCGCGGAACGACTCGAACTGCGCCGCCAGGACCAGGAAGATGACCAGCAGGGCAAAGAAGAAGGTGACCACGAGGTCCCCGCCCTCGGCCTTCAGCTGCCGCGACTGGCCGGCGTAGTCGACACTGACGTCCGGCGGCAGGACCTCCGCGGCGATCTCGTCGATGATGTCCAGCGCCTCACCCAGGGTCACCCCCGGGCGCGGGACGCCGGACAGCGTCACGGCATTGAGCTGCTGGAAGCGCTTCAGCGACCGCGGGGTCACCGTCTCCTCCAGCGTCACGATGCTGGACAGTGGGATCGGCTCGCCATCGCGGGTGCGGGTGAACAATTCCTCCAGCTGCTCCGGGTTCAGGCGCTCGCTGCGCTGCACCTGCGGGATCACGCGGTAACTGCGGTTCTCCATCGCGAAGCGCCCGGCAAACCCACCGGACAGCATGGTCGCGAGATCGGCATTCAGCGTGGCCATGTCGATGCCGAGCTGCGCGGCGCGCTCGCGGTCAATCTTCAGATCCACCTGGGGCTGGTCGAAGTCGAGATCGGTATCCATGAAGATGAAGCGCCCGGTCTCCATCGCACGCTCCTGGATCTCGCTGGCGAACTGCTCCAGTTCCTCGAACGAACCGGTCGACCCGAGGACCACGCTGACCGGCGCGCCATCGCCCGGGGTGGGCAGCTGCGGCGGCTGGATGGCGAACACCTCCAGCGCCGGGATCCGGTCCAGACGCGGCTGCAGCTCTTGCTCGAGGATGGTCTCGGTATCCCGCTCGCGCTGATCCCAGGGCGCGAGCACGAAACCACCCAGGGCCTGGTTGCTGGCACCGGCGATGCCCGGGCCCCCACCGAAGCCGTTCACGATGAAGATGTTCTCGAGTTCGGGGATCTCGTCGAAGAAGCGATCGGTCAGCGCGGTGTTGCGCTCCAGCCAGTCCAGGCCCATGTAGGCATCGCCCTCCATGATGGAGAACGCGAAGCCCTGGTCCTCCGGCGGCTCCAGCTCGCTCTGCGAGGTCACGAACAGGAAGTAGCAGGACACCAGCACGATGGCCCCGAACACCGCAATGGTGAAGCGGTCGTTCAGCGCCCCATGCAGGCGCCGGCGATAGCGGCCCTGCAGGGACTCGAAGCGCGCATCCAGCCAGCTTTCGATGCGCCCGCGCCTCTCCACGGCCCCATCGCGCAGGATCTTGGAGCACATCATGGGCGACAGCGTGATCGCGACGATCCCGGAGATGACCACGGTCGCCGCCAGGGTGAAGGCGAACTCGATGAACAGGGTCCCGGTCAGCCCGCCAATGAAGCCCAGGGGCAGGAACACGGCCACCAGCGTGGTCGACATCGCGACAATCGGCCAGGCCAGCTCGCGTGCACCCTGGATCGCCGCATCCATGCGCGACATCCCCTCCTCGATATGCCGCGAGATGTTCTCCAGCATGATGATCGCGTCATCCACCACGATGCCGATCGCCAGCACCATTGCCAGCAGCGTCAGCAGGTTCAGCGAGAACCCCATCAGCAGCATCAGCATGAAGGTGCCCACCAGGGACAGCGGCACCGCCACCGCGGGAATCAGCACACTGCGCAGCGAGCCGAGGAACAGGTAGATCACCACCAGGACGATGGCCAGGGCGAGCCCGATAGTGAGCAGCACCTCGTCGATCGCGCTCTGGATGTAGTCGGTCGAGTCGTAGACGATCTCGCCTTCCAGCCCCGACGGCAGCCGCGGCAGGATGCGCTCGTCGAAGACGTCACGCACCTCGGCGATCACGTCCAGCGCGTTCGCGTCCGGCGCCAGCTCGATGCCCACGAAGGTCGCCGCCTGGCCATTGAAACGCACCGAGGTGTCGTAGCTCTCCGAGCCCAGCTCGACCTCGGCGACATCGCCCAGACGGACCAGGTCGCCGTCGGCCTCGAACAGGATCAGCTGCTCGAACTCCTCCGGGCGCTGCAGGTCGGTGTCCGCGGTCAGGTCCAGCCCGACCATGGAGCCGCGGGTCTGCCCCACGGCGGAGAGCACGTTGTTGCGCTCCAGGGCCTCGCGAACGTCGCGCCCGGTTACGCCGAACGAGGCCATACGGTCGGCATCCAGCCAGGCACGCATGGCGAAGCTCTGGGCGCCCAGGATCTCGGCCCGCTGCACCCCGTTGACCGTGGCCAGCTCCGGCTGCACCTCGCGGATCAGGTAGTCCGTGGTCTGGTTGTTCGATAGCCGTTCGGAGTAGAACGACATGTACATCGCCGCCACGTCCTGCCCGACCGAGAGATCCACGACAGGGTCCTCGGCCTCGGCCGGCAAATCGCTGCGGATCTTGTCGACCTGCGCCGAGATCTGGGTGAGCGCCTCGTTGGGGTCGTAGTCCAGCTCCAGGTGGGCCTCGACGATACTGATGCCGGCACGGCTGGTGGAGACCAGATAGTCGATCCCCTCGGCCTCGGCCACCTCGCGCTCCATCGGCGTGGTGATAAACCCCTGCACCAGATCGGCATCGGCGCCGATGTACGCGGTGCTGATGGTCACCACCGCGTTCTGCACCTCGGGGAACTGGCGCACGTTCAGATCGAATACCGCGCGCACCCCGAACAGCAGGATGAACAGGCTGACCACCGTGGCCAGCACCGGCTTCTGGATAAAGATGTCGGTAAAGCGCATGGCCGGGCCCCGCTCAGCGATTCGCCGGGCGCGGATCGCGCTCGGCGTCGGGCTGGGCGTCCTCGGTGATCTCCACCGGCGTGTCGTTCTGCAGCTTCAGCAGCCCGCTGGCGGCAATGCGCTCGCCCGGCTCCAGTCCGTCCAGCACGCGCACCAGGTCACCCCGGCGCTCGCCGGTCTCGATCAGACGCTGCTCCACCCGCAGCTGGCCCTCGTCATCCTCCTCGATCACGAACACCGACTGTCCCCAGGGGGCGAAGCGGATCGCGGTCTGCGGCGCCACCACGGCCTCCTCCGCCTCGCCGCGATCCAGCGTGACGCGGGCGAACTGGCCGGAACGCAGACGCCCCTCCTCGTTCGCGAGTACGGCCTGCACGCGGAACATGCGCGAGGCCGCGCGAACCCGCGGCTCGATGGCCGTCACCTCGCCGGTGAAGGCATCACCGAAGGCATCCACCTCCACCTCGACCTGCTGCCCCAGGGCGACCTCGCCCAGACGCCGCTCGGGCAGGGTGAAATTCACGTACAGCGGCTGCAGGGCCTCGAGGACCACGATCGGTTCGCCGGGACCCACGAACTGGCCGACGTTCACCTCGCGTATGCCCAGCTCCCCGGCAAAGGGCGCGCGCAGGCTCTTCTGGCGAATGCGGGCCTCCTGGGCCTTCACCGAGGCGGCGGCCTGCTCGGCCTCCGCCACGCGCCGCTGGAACTCGGAGTCCGAGATGTCGTTGCGCTCGATCAATCCGCGCGCTCGCTGCAGCTCGCGCTGCGCCAGGCGCTCGGCCGCGCGCAGATTCTCCAGCTCGGCCTCGTCCAGGGTGGTATCGAGATCCACCAGGGGATCGCCGGCCTCGACGCGGGCACCGTTCTCGAAATGGATGGCCTGCACGATGCCCTGCGCCTCGAAGCTCAGGGTCGCGCCCTGGACCGCCTCCAGACTGCCGATCGCGCGCACCCGCGGGGTCCAGGTATCGGTCGCGACCTCGGCGGCATTGATGGTGACCACCGGCTCCGGCATATCCTCGAAGTACTCCGCGATCTGCTGATCCACGAAGGCCTTGAAGCCGAAGATACCGCCCAGCACGATGGCGACCGCCACCAGCATCAGGATGAAACGCTTCATCGAAGTCTCCCGGGCCGGCGGGGCGACCCCCGTCGGCGTCATGAATATGCGCGGTCGGGTCAGTCCGCCGCGTTCGAGCCGTCATCGGCGATCTGCTCGCCGATCCCGGCCGCGCGCAGCGACGCCCGCACACGGTCGGTCTCGGCGCGCACCACCGCGGGCTCGTCCGGATCCAGTCGCGGCTCCCAGCGCCAGCCGGTCATCAGGGCGTGGAAATGGCGGATCAGGTGGTCATAAGGCCGATGGATGTCATAGGCATCCAGCAGGCCCCGGGCATTGGCCAGGCTTTGCATCCCCACGTTCAGCGCCCAGGGCCCCAGCCCCATCTCCTCCTCGGAGATCTCCCGCGCCGGCGGCAGGTCGCCACGCTCGCGGGCCTCGGCCACTACCGCGTGGACCGCCTCGCTGATCGGACGCCCCGCCTCCAGCAACGCCTCGCGCCGGGCCACCGAGACATTCGCCCACACCACCTCGGTCACCAGGTACTGGGTAAGCCGGTAGTAGTCCGGATTCTGCGCGGCGAAATCGATATCGGTCAGAACGATCGCCAGCATCCGCGACCGCGTGCCCAGCGTCAGCCCCGGGATGGCCCGGAATCGCCCGGCCCGCTCCCGGGTCGTGCGCGCCGCCACCGCCGCCAGCAGGTCCTCGCGGGACTCGAAGTGCTGGTACAGGGTCCCGGTGGCGTACTCGCAATCCGCCGCCAGCTTCGACATCTGCAGGCCCAGCAGCCCGTCCTCGCGGATCCGTTCATGGGCCCGTTCGATAAACAGCGCCTCGCGCGCCTCGCGCTCGCGCCTTCTGCGATCCTCGGTGCTCATGGCGGGCAGCATATCGAACCCAAGCCGATTTTTGAACCGGATTCACAAATCGGCCCAATAAAGGCCGGGGACCTGGCCCCGGCCCCATTGGCGGAGGGTCAGCCCGCCCCGCGCAGCAGGCGTACGATCGCGTCGGCCACACTCTTGCTGGACTGCGGGTTCTGGCCCGTCACCAGCTTCCCGTCAACCACCACGTGATCCGCCCAGTCATCGGCGGTCTCGACCTCGCCACCCAGCTCCTGGAGCTTGTCCTGCAGCAGGAACGGCATCGCGCTGTCCAGCTGCACCGCCTTCTCCTCGCTGTTGGTAAAGGCAGCCACCTTGCGCCCCTTCACCGCCGAACTCCCGTCGGCCAGCATCGCGCCGACCAGGCAGGCCGGGCCGTGGCAGACCGCACCCACGACCTTGTCGTTCTCCAGGAACTCCGCGACCAGGCGCTGCACATGCGGGTTGTCCGGCAGATCGAACATGGTCCCGTGCCCGCCAGGGAAGAAGATCGCGGCATAGGCCCCGTGATGCATGTCCGCATCGAGTGCGATCGTGTCGTCCAGGGCCTCCTGGGCCGCCACGGCGGCCGACCCCGGATGGCTGGCCTCCAGGCTCTTCGGATCCAGCGGCACCGGTCCGCCCTTCGGGCTCGCCACCTTGACCTCGAAACCGGCCTTGCGAAAGCGATCATAGGGCTCGGCGAACTCGTCGAACCATACGCCGGTCGCCTGGCCCGGGCCGATCTCGCCGTGGCTGGTGACGACCATCAGTATTGTCTGGCTCATCCCGATACCTCCTTTGCGTCCATGTCTGTGGTGGACTCACCGGAAGGTCACAGGTTCCTGGCACCCACCCGCTGCATGGGTGCGCGAAGGCAAGGTAAGGTCCGGCGGAGGAAGGCCCGGGCGGGGCTCGCCATCCAGCGGGCCCCGCCCGGGAATCAGACCCGGTAGTACTCGCGATACCAGTCCACGAACCGGGCGATGCCGTCTTCCACGCGGGTGGCCGGGGCATAGCCCACATCCTCGCGCAGGGCCTCGACATCGGCGTAGGTGTCCGGCACATCCCCCGGCTGCAGCGGCAGCAGGTTCTTCTCGGCCTTCCGGCCCAGACAGTCCTCCAGCACCTCGATGTAGCGCATCAGCTCCACCGGCTCGTGGTTGCCGATGTTGTAGAGCCGATAGGGCGCGGCACTGGTGGCGGAATCCGGCTCGGCCCCGCTCCA